>MWDG01000003.1 GCA_002070455.1 Deltaproteobacteria bacterium ADurb.Bin151 | reverse complement strand
AATAACGGCCATCGCGTCGAATGAATTGTCAAAAGCCTTCTTGTTAAAATCCACCATCTGTTTTGCAATCTGTTTGGGTTCCATCGTTTCCTCCTAAATTTTGTTTTTGGGCTGGTTTTTGTTTGTTTTCTTATTGTTGACCATTAACTTCTATTGAAACTCAGAATCTGCTTAATCATTTTTTTTGAAGGAATGATAAATTCCCCCGGTTTTGTTATTGCTTCGTTGATTGGAATACATCCATTCCTGATGTTAACATTTTTTCCAGTCTTGAATAATTCTCCCTGGCAGCTTCTTTAAAATCGCCGGTATATTTCTTATATATACCGTGACAGTCATTGATGATCGATCTTGATTCAGCAGGAATCCAGGGTAATTGTTTCATCACGTTATCCACCGCTTTGACAGTGTGCTCCTGCAACATAACCACGGCATTGAAGCCGTTTTCGAAGGAAGCCTTGTGAGCTTTAATCATTTTTTTTGTCATTTCATTGTTATACATAATTTATGTTCCTTTTCTTTATTTGTCTTATGACTCATTATAACCAACATTTTTTCTTTGTCAAGAGAAAAAATGTTGCATTGCAACATAACTCTGTCAATTCCGCATGCTGCAATGAATATTATTTTATGTCATATATACATATACTTAAATCAACACAGACCGTAAAAAGCCCTGCCAGTCATTATTTCATGTTGCATTATCTACCGCAATTGCGTAATAATTGTAGGAAAGGGAGATCAAGATGGATAAAAATACTCTGCATCTGAAAAAATACACGAACCGCAGGCTATATGACACGGTAAAAAGTGCTTACGTTACGCTTGATTACGTGACCGATACCATCCGCCGGGGCAGGCAGATTCAGGTAACCGATGCAAAAACCGGCGAAGATGTCACACCGGCTATTCTCACGCAGATTGTTCTCGAAGAGGCACGGAAAAAGAAATTCCTTCTCCCCCCTCCTCTGCTTTATCTGATCATCCAATACGGGGAAAATCTTCTATCTGATTTTTTTGAAAAATATCTTGAACAAACCATCAAAAATTATCTGTTGTTCCGGAACATGGCCGACGATCAATTCAAAAAATGGCTCGATTACGGCGAAAATTATTCAAAAATGAACCCAAAGGCAATGGCCGGTCTGTCATCCTTTAAGCCTCTTTTCGATCTGTTTACCCCAGAACCAGGTAAACAAAAAAACAAAGAAGGTCATAAAAAAGAATAGAACAGAGGCATTCGGCTTTACGTTGTTTGATCAACTTTGCCTTGACATTATTCTTCTCATCTCTTAACATGCCGCAAAATTCGGACATGAATGTATACCAGCCTATGTATTCGAAAAAAATAGTTATTCGCTACACTCCAGACGTTGTTCAACAGCCGGTCATTTACCTGCTGTCTCAGAAGCACAATCTTGTCTTTAATATTCTTAAAGCCAGAATTTATCCCCGGCGCGAGGGTGTCATCGTCATGGAGCTCAGCGGCCAAAAAGAAGATTTCGATCGCGGCATTCACTTTCTGAAAGAAATGGGGCTGAAAGTTGAGCCTCTTTCGAAAAGTGTGAGCCAGAACATCGACAAATGTGTTCACTGCGGCGCCTGTACCGGTTTTTGCCCGACCGGCGCCCTGTCTTTTGAGAGAACGACTCAAAAAGTCCTGTTTGATCCTGAGAAATGCAACGGCTGCGAACTTTGTGTTTCCGCATGCCCCGTTCGCGCAATGGAAATTAATTTAATGTAATCAAAAACCTGTACACCGGAAAGGCACAAGAGACACTCATGGGAACAGCAAAACGAGGTTTTGACAATGAAAAATATATATCTCAACAAACCGAATCGATCTTAAAACGCGTTGAAAGGTTCAATAATAAGCTCTACCTGGAATTCGGCGGCAAACTCCTCTATGATTACCACGCGGCACGGGTGCTTCCCGGCTACGATCCCAATGTCAAAATGCGGCTCATCAAAGAACTCAAGGACCGGGCGGATATCCTGCTGTGCATTTACGCAGGCGATATTGAAAGAAAGAAAATCCGCGCGGATTTCGGCATCACATACGACGCGGACGCAATGAAACTCATTGATGATCTGCGTAGCTGGAATATCAGCGTGAGGGGAGTCGTCATTACGCGTTTTGAAAATCAGCCTTCCGCGGTCTTATTCAAAAACAAGCTCGAACGCCGGGGCATCCGGGTCTTTACGCACCGATTTACGAAGGGCTACCCGACCAACGTGGATCTGATCGTCAGTGATGAAGGCTACGGCGCCAATGAACGCATCCCGACGGAAAAACCGCTGGTAATCGTCACGGGACCGGGACCGGGCAGCGGAAAAATGGCCACCTGCCTTTCCCAGCTTTATCATGATTACAAAAGCGGAATCAAATCCGGCTACGCCAAGTTTGAAACTTTTCCGATCTGGAATCTGCCGCTCAAGCATCCGGTCAACATTGCCTATGAAGCGGCAACCGCCGATATCCGTGACTTCAACCAGATCGACCCGTTCCATCTGGAAGCCTACGGTGAAGCCTGCGTCAATTACAACCGAGACGTGGAAGTATTCCCTGTTTTAAGAAGAATCCTGGAAAAAATCACCGGTGAGCCTTCGTTTTACAAGTCTCCGACAGACATGGGCGTCAACCGCGCCGGGTTTGCCATTATCAACGACGATGTCGCAAAGGAAGCCTCCAAGCAGGAAATCATCCGCCGGTTTTTCCGATACCGCTGCGAATACGCCATGGGGTTTTCGGATAAAGAAACGGCTCAGCGCGTAGAATTGTTTCTAAACGATTTTAATCTGAAACCGGAAAACCGGCGCGTGGTGCTGCCGGCACGCCAGGCAGCGCAGGAAGCGATGGAACGTGAAAAGGGAAATGAAGGAATCTTCTGCGGCGCAGCCATTGAACTCGCCGACGGTTCGATCATCACCGGCGGGAACTCTCCATTGATGCACGCGGCGTCCAGCGTGGTCATCCATGCAATCAAACATCTGGCGGGCATTCCCGACAAGATAAAACTTCTCCCCCCCAACATCACCGATTCGATCGGGCGGCTGAAAACGGAAATACTCAACGAAAAGAATGTCAGCCTCGATCTGGAAGAGGCGCTCATCGCCCTCAGCATCAGCGCCACCACAAATCCGGCCGCGGCACTGGCCATGGAAAAATTAAAGGAATTGCATAACTGTGAAGTTCACATGACCCATATTCCGACACCCGGAGACGAAGCAGGCCTCAGGCGCATGGGTGTCAACCTGACCACTGACCCGAACTTTTCAACCAATGATCTTTTTATCACGTAAAAGGATTATTTTCCTGCTTCATCCTTGGAAGAATTAAGCATTTTATTGATTTCACCTGGAAATTTTGTCACCTGACCCCCTATTTCCTTGGTGTCCTGCCAGAAACGGCTTAGCTTATCCCCGATCACTTCTGAGCCGGATTTAAATGTTTTAACGGATTTCTTTATCTTGTCGGGCATGGATGCCGGATCTTTGAAAAGGTAAGCACCTCCCCCCAGGAGAATGACTAAAAGAACAATGACAGCCAGTTTGACCAATTTGCTTAAGATAAAATACAGAATCAATACAACAAGAGAAATGGCAAGCAAAGTGAAGGCCGCCGGGTTTGCCTGGAAATAAGCCCCAACAGATTCCATGGGATAAAGCCTCCTTCGGTATTTTTCTAATTTTGTCTGTTTCTATCGCATTTTTTAGAGAAAATCCATTTTTTGTTTGTCTTGACAAGGAACGGACAGCCTGAAAATAATAAAACTTGTAATCGGATTTGAGATGATATATCCGCCGGATGAACATGATGAAAAAAACTAAAATGACAGTCGGCCTGACCACACTGGGATGCAAGGTAAATCAGTGTGATTCGGCGGCTATAGCTTGCGAGCTGCAATCAGCCGGCCATGTCCTGGTTCCGTTTAGCTCGGTTGCCGATGCTTATATCATCAATACCTGCACGGTAACCTCTTTTGCCGACTTTCAGGCGCGGCAGCTCATCCGACGGGCAAAACGAGCCAATCCCCTCGCCCGCATTGTCGTAACCGGCTGCTATGCACAAACACAGCCTCAAACACTTACCGCCATCGATGGTGTTGCCCTGGTGGTAGGAAACGATAACAAGCATCGGATTGTCGAGCTGCTGAACCATCCGGGTGAGGATTTTCCGCAAATCATCGCGTCGGATATATTCCTGCAGAAGCGGTTCATTTCCACTCCCTTTTCACCATGGACGGGTCGAACCCGGGCTTTCTTCAAAATCCAGGACGGCTGCAACGCGTTTTGCAGTTACTGCATTGTCCCTTTTGCCCGCGGCGCCAGCCGTAGCCTGCCCTTCCAGGACGTTTTGCAGGGTGCGAACAATTTCATCAGTCAAAATTACAGGGAGGTTGTCCTCACCGGCATCCATTTGGGACACTACGGGCATGATTTGCGGCCTAAAACGGATCTTGTCCGGATGCTCGAATGCCTGTTATCGCAAAATCCCGAAACAAGGTTTCGCCTCAGTTCCATCGAGCCCAACGAAATATCAGAGGATCTGATTTGTCTTTTCAACCGGTATCCAAACCTTTGTCCACATCTGCATATCCCCCTGCAAAGCGGTGATGACTCTATTCTAAAAATGATGAAACGCAATTACGACGCGGCGTCCTATCGCAACCGGGTTGAAAGAGTGGTCCAGGCCATGAAAGACATTGCCATCGGAATCGACGTGATGGTCGGCTTTCCCGGCGAAGGCGAAAAGGAATTTCTAAACACGTTGCACCTGCTGGAAGAGTTACCCGCTACCTACCTGCATGTTTTTCCATATTCTGAAAGGCCCGGGACTGCAGCCCTGGCGATCCAGCCCAGGGTGGATGAAAAAACAAAAAAAGAACGTGCCTCCATCCTGCGGGATCTTGGCGCAAAAAAGAGGGAAACATTCTCAAGGCGCTTTATCGGGAAAACACTGCCGGTGCTGGTTGAACAGAGCCCGGATAAGAAAACCGGCCTTGGCAAAGGGTTCTCTCACAATTACCTTCCCGTAATACTGGACAAACGCCATGAAACTTTAGTAAATACCATATTCACCGTCAGGATCGAACAGTATCGGGAAGGACGGCTCACAGGCAGGATTGATGGATAAAGACAGATTAGAACGATTAACGGCTGTTCAGGAAAAGCTCCGCTACCATTTCCGGGATGTGGATCTGCTTTCGACCGCCCTGACACACCGCTCCTACACCCATGAAAATCCGCAGACGGGTGCAAACGACAATGAAAGGCTTGAATTCCTGGGAGATGCTGTTCTGGGGCTTTGCATCAGCGATCTGCTGATGAAAAAGAACCCCGGTTTTGACGAGGGGACGCTTTCCAAAATGAGGTCTCTGATGGTCAACGAAAAACCCCTGGCGGATCTCGCGGGGAAGCTTGCCCTGGGAGAATGCCTGCTGCTGGGGCATGGAGAAGAACTTTCCGGCGGACGTTCCAAAGAATCGCTTCTGGCCAACGCCCTGGAGGCCTTGATCGCCGCCATTTATCTCGATTCCGGCTTTGGCAAAACAAAAATAATCCTCAACCGCCTGATGAAACCCCTTCTGAGCGATGAGACCCTGAACGCACAGTGTTTCGATTATAAAACGGCCCTTCAGGAATTGTGTCAGAAGAAATATAAATCCGCGCCGCTTTATACCCTGCTTGATTCACGCGGCCCCGATCATGACAAAACCTTTGAAATTGAAGTAGCCATCGGCAGTGATATCCGGCAAACCGGCCGGGGAAAAAGTAAAAAAGACGCTCAGAAGCAGGCGGCGCAAAAAGCCTGGGAAAGTATTCATCATGCAAAAACCCCCTGAAAAACACCTGTTGGAAAAACCTCTGATTATCCCCATTTTTATCATGAACAGCGGATGCCCGCAGCGCTGCATTTTCTGCAATGAAAAAATTGCCGCCGGAAATTACGCACCCGAAGTCACAAAAGTTTTTTTTGACGGAGAGATTGCCTCTTACCTTTGCTGGAACAAAGACAAGATGCGCAGCGTGGAGATCGCTTTTTATGGAGGCAGTTTTACCAACCTGGATCCCGATTATCAAAAGCGACTCCTGTCCTGGGCCAACACCTACATTCAAAAAGGACAGGTATCCTCCATCCGGATTTCCACAAGACCGGATTTTATTGACGACGACCAGTTGAAATATTTGTATTCCTGCGGCGTCCGGACGATTGAGATCGGCGCCCAGTCCTTCAACGATGAAGTCCTTCGCAAATCCTGCCGGGGCCATGACGCCCGCGCAACGGTGGAAGCCATGAAACGGCTCAAGCAGCAGGGCTTCGCAACGGGACTGCACCTGATGGCCGGCCTGCCGCTGGAAACCCGTGAAATGTTTATGGAGAGCATTGAAAAAACCATTGAGCTGCACCCGGACACTGTGCGTATCCATCCGGTTCTTGTTTTCAAAGATACGGCGCTGGCTGACGAATACCGTGCAGGCCGCTATCAACCCCTGTCCCTTGATGAGGCAGTTAAGTGGTGCTGTCTGGCCCGGGAAAAACTGGTACCCGCAGGCATCCGCATCATCCGCTTCGGTCTGCAAATGACGCCGGAGATGAGTCAGGAAGGGGCTGTTCTGGCAGGTCCCTTGCATCCGGCCTTCGGCAGCCTGGTTTATTCCGCCGTCTTTTATACAGCCATCACGCAATTGCTGAAAAACGTGCCCCCGAATATCCGTGAATTTCGATTCAGTGTATCCAAACATGATCTTTCCAATTTTCATGGCCTGGGCGGCAGAAATATCGAAGCAATAAAAAAACTTTACCCGGAAGCGCATATCGTTATAGACTCCGATCACCATGTCCCTCCGGGAAACATATCGCTTACCACCGAAACCGGAGAGAATTATTCTATCGACATTCCGGGTATTGCTAAAGCAATGGAGAACGTTTGTGCATAAATCAGGCTTCATCGCCATCCTGGGCCGTCCCAATGTTGGGAAGTCAACCTTTTTTAACGCGATCATCGGCGACAAAATATCCATCGTCGCCAGTAAACCGCAAACGACGAGAAACCGCATAACGGGAATCAAAAACTATCCCGATGCGCAGTTGATTTTCTTAGACACACCGGGAATACACCATGCAAAAAACCCGCTCAACCGGGCAATGGTTCACGCGGCACAGGATACCATCGGCGATGCCGATGTCCTTCTCATGATGGTGGATGCAAATGCCGGCATCGGACCTCATGATTTGTTCTTAATCGAATCACTCAAAGAGGTCACAAAACCGGTCTTTCTGGCGATCAACAAAATTGACTGTGTCGAAAAACTTTCTTTGCTCCCGCTGATTGATCAATACAATAAACTTTATGATTTTGCCGGCATCTTTCCGATTTGCGCTTTAAAGGGCGACGGTCTGGAGGATTTGCTGGGCTCCCTGAAAGAGGCGCTGCCGGAGGGGCCGCAGCTTTTTCCGGACGATATTGCAACTGACGCGACGGAGCGTTTCATCGCAGCGGAGTTCATCCGGGAACAAATTCTCATTTTCACAAACCAGGAGATCCCTTACGCATCGGCAGTAACCGTTGACGCATTCAAGGAAGATGAAGAAAAAAATATGATCCGCATCAGCGCAACCATTAACGTGGAAAAGGAATCGCAGAAAGCGATCATGATCGGCAAAAAAGGGGCCATGCTTAAAAAAATCGGGACCCGGGCACGTCTCGCGATGGAAAATCTTTTCGGCGCAAAGGTTTTTTTGGAATTGTTCGTCCGCGTCAGGAAAGACTGGACCACCTCCGAAAAAATGCTGAAAGAGTTCGGCTTAATCAAATAGAGGACGCATGCAGGCAAAACCCGTCATCGCCATTGTCGGCCGCCCCAATGTGGGCAAATCAACGCTTTTCAACCGCATCGCGGGAAAGCAAAAGGCCATCGTTATCGACGAACCAGGCGCCACGCGGGACCGCAACTACATGGACTGCTCGTGGCATGACAGGGCCTTTACCCTGATTGACACAGGCGGATTCGAACCGACCACCGAGGAGCGAATCCTCATACAGATGCGGGAGCAGACGAACCTGGCCATAGAAGAAGCGGATGTCATTATTTTCCTGATGGATGGCAGAGACGGTCTGACGCCGTCGGACGTTGAAATAGCCCGACAGCTGCGCGGCAGGGGAAAAAATGTTTTCTATGCTGCCAACAAAGTTGACGGCGCACGTCATGAAGATTTTCTTACCGAATTTTACCGTCTCGGTATTGACGAGATCTATTCCATTTCCGCCCAGCACGGGCTGGGTGTTGACGAACTGCTGGCCCGCCTGACGGAAGGATTTCCCCCGACAACCGAAATTAAAAATGACCAGGACGAAACCATCGCGGTGGCGATTGTCGGTAAGCCCAACGTCGGCAAATCCTCGCTCATCAATCTGATTTCCGGGAAGGAAAGAAGCATTGCGAATCCCACGCCAGGGACAACGCGCGATGCCGTAGACACTACCATCAAGGTGCACGGCCGTCATTATCTGCTGATTGACACGGCGGGTATCCGCAGAAAAAACAAGATCAGCCTTACCCTGGAAAAATACAGCGTCATCCAGGCGCTGAAAACCATCAACCGCTGCGACATTGCGCTGGTCATGATTGATGCCGAAGAAGGAATGACCGAACAGGACGCCAAAATTGCAGGCCTCGCGTATGAACGCGGCAAAGCCTGCATTATCGTGGTCAACAAATGGGACAAAATTGAAAAGGACAATTCCACCGTCGGAAAGTTTGTTGAAGACATCAAGGACAAAATCAAGTTCATGGATTTCGCGCCCATTCTTTTCATATCCGCCCTGACCGGGCAGCGCGCACCCAAAATATTTGAACTGATCAATGAAGTCTACAGTCAATACACGAAAAGGGTGGATACTTCGCCCTTAAACAACCTGGTGGAGAGATCCGTCAGGAAAAATCCGATGGCCCGCTATCAGAACCGGTCCATGAGCATCTCCTACGCGACGCAGACGGGCATTAAGCCGCCCACTTTTATCTTCTTTGTCCCCCACGCCAAAGGCGTTCACTTTTCGTATGAGCGCTACCTGATGAATTCCATCCGCAGTGAATTCGGGTTTGACAAGGTTCCGATTAAACTGATCTTCCGCAAAAAACGATAATTCCCTCCTTGTCCCCCTCATGGAGGCAGACTGTGTCGTAATGTCATTGCGAAGGAGCAACAGCGACTGAAGCAATCTCCTAAGTAGCCGAATACACGAGATTGCCACGACGCCTGAGAGGCGTCTCGCAATGACCATTCTGCATTGTGACACAGTCTCAGGGGGCAGGGGGAGGTTGTGATCTGCCAGCGATCAGGCGCAACCACCTCCGTCACTTCGTGACACCTCCGCCTGCGGAGGACATAAAAGGTTGTCCCCCTCTGGAGGGGGTTAGGGGGAGGTTGTCACTTCATACGGGATGATTCGAGTAATTGTCAGGTATTTGCCGTCCTTGTCGCTTCGGATTGCTCAGAGAGCAATCCCTACAAGTACCACCTCCGGCGTTTCACGCCACCTCCGCCTGCGGAGGACATAAAAGGTTGTCCCCCTCTGGAGGGGGTCAGGGGGAGGTTGTCACTTCATACGGGATGATTCGAGTAATTGTCAGGTATTTGCCGTCCTTGTCGCTTCGGATTGCTCAGAGAGCAATCCCTACAAGTACCACCTCCGGCGTTTCACGCCACCTCCGCCTGCGGAGGACATAAAAGGTTGTCCCCCTCTGGAGGGGGTCAGGGGGAGGTTGTCACTTCATACGGGATGATTCGAGTAATTGTCAGGTATTTGCCGTCCTTGTCGCTTCGGATTGCTCAGAGAGCAATCCCTACAAGTACCACCTCCGGCGTTTCACGCCACCTCCGCCTGCGGAGGACAGGAAACGGAGCAGTTCCTTTTCCCTTGCGCCTTGTTCCTTTCACCTTGATCCTTCTCCCTTGTCCCTTATCCCCCCATCAGCTTTTTTTTCTTCCACGACCCTTTTTTATAATAAAGCCAGTTTAGAAAAACAGCCAGTGTGCTGCTTGCCAGCATGGCCATCCAGATGCCGTCCTGCCGGAAACCGACCGGACCGGCAAGAAAGTATGCCAGCGGAATGCGGATAATAAACATGGCAATAAATGACAGGGCAAGCAATGCCATCGTGTCACCTGCGCTCCTGAGTACGCCCTGAATCGCAAAAATTATTGCAAAGCAGGGGAAAATAAACGCCATCCATTGATAGTAGTCGCGAACAAGGCTAAGCACCTGCGCTTTTTCCAGGGATTCTTTGAGAAACAGGGCACCGATATGTTCCGGAAATATCAGCAGCACAAGAGTGCAAACAAGAGCGATGGCCAGACCTACATAAATGGATATCCGTGTTGTCTGGTAAACACGGTCCATATTCCGCGCACCCAGATTCTGGCCTGCGATCGTTGTCGAGGCCATCCCGATGGAGATAAACGGGATCGTCGCCAGCATATCCACCTGCATACCAATGCCGAAAGCGGCGGTGACGGCCGTACCATAACGATTGACCAGGGATACGATGATTACTCCGGCGAGCGAAACCACAAGCATCTGGAGTGATGCGGGCACACCGATCACAAAAACTTCCCGGATAATATGCCAGTCCAGGCTGTAATCCCAGTTGCGCATATTGATATAAGGATTAAAACGCAGCAGGTAAAAATACCCGATGATGCCGCTAGCTACAGCCGCAAGCGTTGAGCCCCATGCCGCCCCTGCCACCCCCAGGGGTGGCAGGGGACCGAAACCCTTGATAAACAGTGGAACGAACGTGACATTAAACACGGCAAGCATAATAAGGATCTTTACCACGGTTGTGGCGTCGCCCAATCCCCGCAGCATCCCGTTCATCCAGTTGATGAAAAAATGAAACACCAGCGAGGCCATCATAATCGTCAGATAAGACAGCGCCATGTCCCGGATTTCCACCGGCGCCTGCACCAATTCAATCAGTTCATGACGAAAGATCAGGGCAACAACGGAAATCAGCAGGCAGAACAGAATTGAAGAAAAAAATGAGTTTGACAGGATTTTCCTGAGCATGGCTTTGTCTTTTCGTCCGAATGCCTGGGCAATCAGGACATTCGTGGCCATCCCCAGACCAATGAGAAAAGCGGGCAGCAGCATAATGATGGGCAGGGAGGCGGCCACGGCGGCAACGGCCTTATGCCCCAGAAGCCTGCCCACCCAGATCAGGTTGATAATGCCATAGGCGGACATCAGCACATTGCCCAGCATGATGGGCAATGTGAAATCAAATACCTGTTTGGCGATGCTGCCTTCTGTAAAATCTTTCAAGGTCTTCCTTTAGCAAAACACGAACAGGCGGGGATAAATCCGCCGGCGGTGATAGGCATTTACTCCTTCTGTGCAATAATCAGCTGGGTTTTGGGCAAATATTGATCAAAAGATTCCATCACTTTCTCAGCGCCTTTCAATTCCATTAATCCGGCCCAGGTGTTTGACCAGCTTTGCAAAACCCGATGATAAGGGGGATTGATAGCATCCAGAACAGCCCCCTGCAGATCTCCCTTTTGATGCACCAGCCAGAACAAGGACATAAAGAAGGTCCAGTAGAAACCCCATGTTTCATATCTTTCCACTTTTAGTCCTGAATTTTCCACCAATCGGACAAAACGCTCTTTATCAAAAATCTGAATGTGGTTCGGCCTGGTAAAATAGACAGGGTCTGCAAAAGGCTTCTGCAGCATTTCCGAGCGTGAATCAGGCACCGTTAGAAAATACCGGGCGCCCGGTTTGCCCACCCTGACGAGTTCCTCCATGATCTTTTCAGGTTCGGTGGTGTGTTCCAGCACTTCCGTGGCCAGGATTTTGGTTGCATACTCATCGGTCAGGGGCAACGGCAGGGCGTCACTGACGAAACCTTCGACTTTTCTTGCTGAAGTTCTCTTGATTTTCTCAATCAGTGCTTTAATCTTTGCCTCATCTACATCCGTAAAGACAACATGAGCACCTTGCCTTGCACAAAACAAAACGGCATTCCCTTCACCGCATCCAAAATCTAAGACAACATCATCCTTCGTAATTCTGAAGCCGGTAAAAAGCTCACCGGTATCCAATTGATACCATCCGCGTTTGACCGCATCAAGTAACCCGCAGTGGCGGGGATCCACATCTTTTTGCACAATGGCGACCTGGGAGCTGGTACCCTGATCTTTTAATCCGCAATCCGCTTTCGATGAAGGCCTTTTATGTTTTGACCTGTTTGCCATTTCATTTCTCTGTCTGAAAAGTGATATAAATTGCCTGGACAGCTGATCATGGAGAATGTCCGCCCCCGTTATCCATCTGTTTGCAACCTACTTTAATTCATGAAAAATGAAAAGAAAATTTCATAAAGAGCACGCCCTATAACTATCCCTTCGGACTGCTCAGGGGAGCAGTCCCTACAACAACCACTTCGGATTGCGCAGTAAAAATCGATTATATCTTTAATTGCCGGTGTAATATTAGAAACGGCTTTGTACAAATATTATTCGCATGGAAACACAGAAAATTCTTTTGCAAATCAATGTGGATCAGATTATAAAACATCATGAGCGAGGATCTGAATACTGTAAAAAGTGATTTCATGGCATATAAACCAGCGACCCGAATGTTGTGCTTCGCATTCAATCACATGGAGGAGTGATGCAGACCTCTCAAATCTCTTTTTGGACCGTCAATCTGTGAATCCTGAACGCCGTATATTGGATGCGCCTCTGCTGGGGCTGCTGGCCATGCTGTATTTCGCACAGGGCCTGCCTTCAGGATTGCTGGGGAAGGCCCTGCCACCTCTTTTAAGGCAACAGGGCATATCCCTTTCCACCATCGGATTCACCGCACTGCTTGCGCTTCCCTGGACGATGAAGTTCCTCTGGGCGCCTTTTCTGGACCGTTTCTGGACACGCCGCCGGTGGCTGCTGACCCTCAACCTGATCATGTTTATCCTGATGATCCTCCTGGCCTCGCGGGATTTCGGTCCCTGGGTATCACAATTATTTCCTTTCCTGATGATTTTGCTATTCCTGATGAACATTACTGCTGCAACACAAGACATAGCAACTGACGGCCTGGCGGTAAGCAGATTAGCGCCACATATGCGCGGTCTCGGCAACAGCGTTCAGGTAATCGGTTACAAGGTGGGCATGATCTTCGGAGGCGGCCTGCTTTTGTGGCTGGTGGCCCGCTTCGGCTGGCAGTTGTCATATACAGCCCTTGCTTTTCTCATCATCCCCATTTTACTGCCCGTCTGGTTTATGCGCGAACCGGAAACCCTGGTAAGAAGTGAACCAAATCATGCTCCATGGCAAGGCTGGCAGGGATATATAGGATTATTTAAAGATTTTCTTTCAAGAGAGCGAATGGGGTGGTGGCTCCTCACAGTCGCGACATTCAAAGCCGGCGATTCACTGGCATCAAGGATGATTGGCCCGCTCCTTTTGGACCATGGCCTGTCTCTCTCGGATATCGGACTGCTGACCGGCGTTGTGGGAGCAACAGCAGGACTTGCGGGTGCCCTTCTTGGCGGCCTGTTTCTGCTTCGTCTCGGACACTGCAAGGCTCTTTTGATCTTTGGAGCCCTGCAGGCGGCGGGTTTTATCGGTTACCTGTGTATCGCGGGCGGTGTCTACGACATCCGCACGCTGTATGCGGTAGTCTGCATGGAGCAATTTGCTGATGGTTTGTCAACCGTAGCATTATTTACATCGATGATGGATGTATGCCGTAAACAATCACCGGGCACCGATTACACGCTGCAGGCGGCATTTCAGGTAACGGTCTCCGGCTTTGCGGCACTGGCCGGCGGCCTTTTCACCCAGAGGTTCGGGTATCAGGCCATTTTTGCGGCTGGCGCAATGCTGACAATTTTTGCCCTTGTGCCGGTCGTCATGTATTTTCGAAACGCAGGACCTTCATCGTCATCCGGCAAATAAAAAATAATTTAAACGCCGATGAAATCAAACGCTGATAGTTTTTCCTGGCAAAACGATTTGACAGAAACCTGTTTTTTTCATAGACATTATTGATATGTTGTCCGGAGAACCAATATGAAAAAGAAAACAAAAATCACCCTGCCTGACCGCAGTATCTATTTTAAGGGATTGTTGCTTCTCGTATGCAATGACGGCACAATCCACGAAAAAGAAAGAGCAATGATGCTGCGTGTGGGCAAGTTGCTGGACTTTGAGCAGCGTTTTTGCGAGAAAACAATTGCAAAAGCCCTGCAAAACAATTTGATTAGCGCTGAAATGCCGAAATTTTCCAATTCTGATGTTGCCAAGTACTTCATTAGAGACGGCATAAGGCTGGCGCTTGCCGATGGGCATTTTCACGTAAAAGAAAATGACTTTCTGAAAAGGGTTGCCAAACATCATGGACTGGAAGACATCTGGTATGAACAGACAATCCAATCGATTACCGATGAAATGGCGTCATCTCTGATCAGCAGCCTCGAAGCAGAAAACCTGGATTATTAAAGAACAAAGGGGCAAGAACCAAGGTTCAAGGAGCGAGGATGAAGGCAAAAGGCACAGATCCGCTTCCTGTCCTCCGCTAGTGGATCACAACCTCCCCCTGGCCCCCTCCAAAGGGGGACAATAGCCTTGTCCTCCGCTGGCGGAGGTGTCACGAAGTGACGGAGGTGGTTGTCTGATCGCTGGCAGATAAACTACCCTCACCACCTCCTACCCCTTGAGGCTGTGTCGTAATGTCATTGCGAAGGAGCAACAGCGACTGAAGCAATCTCCTAAGTAGCCGAATACACGAGATTGCCACGACGCCTGAGAGGCGTCTCGCAATGACCTTTCTGCATTGCGACACAGTCTCTTTCCAAAGGGGGACAAGAAAATAAAACCGTTCCAGGATGAAAACAACCGCTCTTTTCTTTACCGGCTGAATAAACTATCGTGAAAAAGATTTACAAGGTTATCTCCGGGAAATGATAGCCTTTGTCCCGAAACAATTTCACACAAGCATCGGCAACAGTGTTGTCATAAAGAGTCCCTCTGTTTTTCTCGATCTCCTCCAGGGCCGCCTCAACACCCAGTGCCGGACGGTAGGGACGATGGGACGACATGGCTTCCACAACATCGGCAACGGCAAGAATGCGGGCTTCCATGATAATCTCTTCCCCTTTCAGATTTCTCGGATAACCCGATCCGTCCATCCGCTCGTGGTGCTGATAAACCATCTCTGCCAACGGCCAGGATGACTCCACGTCCTTCAGCATATCGTACCCTTTTACAGCATGCTCCTTGACCAGGGCAAACTCTACC
Organism: Deltaproteobacteria bacterium ADurb.Bin151; assembly: GCA_002070455.1. Lineage (GTDB taxonomy): Bacteria > Desulfobacterota > Syntrophia > Syntrophales > Smithellaceae > UBA8904. Next base: position 63,592 of record MWDG01000003.1, on the reverse strand, counting down.
TTCGTCAGTTTTGAGGATTTCGTCAGGATTTCGGCAGGCACAGACAGTTTCCCAATGTCATGAATCGAACATGCCATTCCGATGCCATCAATTTTTGCTTTTGGGATTCCCATTTCCGTTGCAATGGCGCGGGCAAGGTCCGCTGACCTTGTCTGGTGACCCGCCGTATAAGGGTCCCGCGCTTCGACGGCGCCTGCCAGAAGATGGATGGTTGTGTTCATCGCTTTGCTGAGCCTGTCCAGCGTCTGCTGAAGTTCTTCCTGTGACTTTTTTCGTTCCGTGATATCGGTATTGAAACCATGCCAGAGGATACTGCCGTCAGCTAATTTCTCCGGCGTTGATTGGCCGAACAACCATTTAACCGGCTGACCGGGTATCTGCACCCTGTATTCACATTGCCAGGTGGTCATTTGTAGAGCGGATAATTCAATTGACTTAATTAGTTTATCTATATCTTCAGGCAATGTGACTCTGACAACCGGGGAGAAATCATCACGCACATCTTCCGGTGAACAGCCAAAAATGTTCACAATGGCTTTTGAACTGAATGGAACACAATAGGTCCCGTCCGGTCTTCTCATGAATTGAAAAATCATTCCGGGAACATTCAGAGACAGTTTGTTAAACCGGATGTCACGTTCCCGCAGTGATTCCTCCGCTTTCCTGCGATCGGTAATATCGTTATAAAGAACCTGGAAACGCCGGACACCATCCCACATAATCTCTTTACGGAAAACATCAAGATGGCGAATATTTCCATCTTTTCTGATGATGCTGATGACATAATTCAAAGGCCCGCTCTTACCTTGTTTTCGCTCTTCTCTTCTTATCTTGTTTTCAGCGAGGCTCTCTTTAGTGTAGCACTTCGTCACAGGAGTATTTTTCAACTCATCAACATCGTCAAATCCAAAAAGATCGAACAGCGCCTGATTGGCATAGAGAGTTTCCCCGTCAGCAGAGACAATCCGCACTCCCAAAATGGACTGATCCATGGAATTTCGGAAATTCTCTTCATTCTTTCTCAGAACTTCTTCCGCCTCTTTTATTTTGGTGATGTCAAAAATGACCCCGAAGATTCCTCTGACTGTTCCATCCGCCGCCCTGTCCGGCATATAGGTATTGAGGCCATAAAGCATTTTGCCTTTGCGTGTCTTGAAGTGGGTTTCGGTACTTACCGTTTCACCGTCCATAGCCCTTTGCATAAGGGGTCGGATCTGTTGAAATACCTCCTCCCCAAACACCTCGGCAACCGTATGACCGAGCACCTGATCAGCCTTCATCCTGTGAAATATTTCAAACTGGTTGTTGATGAACCGATAACGATAGTCCCTGTCTATCAGGGCAATACGTCCGGGAAAACTGTTGACAATCAAAGAAAACTGCTGCTCACGCCTGCGCAGCTCTTCCTCCGCCCGCTTACTCTCGGTAATATCCCGTGCAACGCCAACAATACCCGTAATGTTTCCATCAAGCATAATCGGGGATCCGCTGATCTCGCCAACCCTGATGGTTCGATCTTTTGCGATAAACTCATATATTGACGGCGGCTTGCTTTCCACTCTTAATATCCCGCTGATATGCTTGATTGCCTGATCCAGAGATGGTTTGGTCAGTAGGGAGACTAAATCAGAAACATTCCGGCCGATGAAATCCTTTGGCTTGTACCCCAACACTTTCTCCACACTCGGAGACATACTTAAAATCTTAAAATCCGTATCCAGCGTAAAAATGACATCCCTTACGTTTTCCAAACTCAGCCGATGCTGCTCTTCCATTGCCCTGAGTTCCTGATTCAGTGTTTCCAGATCCAGCATTTTCTTTTCGAGCTTGCCAAAAAGAATTTCATTATACCGCCGGAAAAACTCCATTTCCTCACCCAGGGGCTTTGAAGCATCAGTGCGGATGTTTCTTTTCTCCTCCAGTAACTCCACCAGAATCTCAAGCAGCGCTTCCGGATCCCTGGGCTTGATAATGAATCGATCCGCGCCCAAATCCAGGGCAAACTTTTCGTCCTGTGGCTCTGTGTATGTGGCTGTGTAAAAAACAAAAGGAATGTTCTTTAATTTTTCATCGGATTTGCATTGCCGGCAGAAAGTATAACCGTCCATCACCGGCATCAGAATATCCGAAACAATCAAATCGGGAACCTGGTTTATGGCAATTTCCAGGGCAGCTTTCCCGTTTAATGCCTCTAAGACGTCCCAGCCCTGACCTTTTAATATGGTCTTGAGCAGATAGAGGTTGTCCCTGTTGTCATCAACAATTAAGACTTTCGTTATCATTTACAATCTCCTCTCATGGATACTTCAGGAAAGGATGGTCAATTCAGATTCCGGATACATTATGGAATCATATTTCACGCGGTTTCTGCCCCCGTCCTTGGCCCGGTAAAGAGCCAGATCGGCACGGGCTATTGTTGTATCGATTTTTTCATTTTTGCGATAATCTGTCAAACCCAAAGAAACGGTCACTTTGAAATCGTTCCCCAATGAGGGGAATCGTTTCTGTTCAACCGCTTTACGGACACGTTCCGCACAGATCATCGCTCCTTCAATATCTGTTTGCGTCATGATAATCAGAAATTCCTCTCCTCCGAAACGGCCGTATAAGTCTACACTGCGAAGGCTGTTGCGAATAACATTTGAAGTTCCTCTCAAAACTTCATCTCCGGCAAGATGTCCAAGGGTATCGTTAACGGTTTTAAAATGATCGATGTCCAGCATGGCAATAGAGAAGCGTTCACCCCCGCGGGACACCCGCTGCCGCTCATTTTCAAGCTGTTCCATAATGTGCCTACGGTTGCTGGCTCCGGTCAGTTCGTCACGAATGGACATTTCCCGAATAACAGAGAGTGATTTGCCGAGTTTCTTGCGCAGATTACTTATGTAGCCCCCGATAACAGAAATAGCAACCAGTACCAGGGCAAAGACCACCATCTGCAGGAATTCCATCTTGAAATTGATGTCCTTGGAACGAAAGTGATAAAGAAGGATGATATCAATTCCATAGGTTACCAGCGTAAACACACTGACAAACAAAAAACTACGGATATCCAGCCGAAATATGCCAAACATAAGGACGATAACATAAACAAGCAACAGGACAGCACGAGATTCATTTGCAAAATACATTCCGTACATGATCACCAGAACAGCCGCGCACATTTGGATGGCCGTAAGGCTGGGATCAGACATCCTGAGATTCAATCCGGTGCGGAAAATGATATATAAAATAATATTATTGAAACAACAAATTAACAGAATTCCAATCATTCCATGCCATTCCATGATATTTGCCAGATAGGAAATATAAGCCAGAATGGAGCAAAGAACATAGCAGGCAAATGCCATCAGGAAACGGCGCATGCGAACCGCCTGTTGTTTATCACCTTTGGGAATAATCGAAAAATGAAGTATTTTCTGCAGAAGAGTTTGCCGCCCTGTTTGTTCAATGACAGTAGCCATGTTCCATCCTACAGATTAAAATTGCAACCCCATATCAACGCAACAAAACGGGGTACTCTTCATGCTACATAGACAGAAAGGATTCATCAGGTTATGGACCCGCATCCTGAGGATGCCTCATATGAAACATCTTTTCATTTATAATTTAGCATAAAATGACATAAATAGGAAATAAGACTTATCTTTTTTTCATTTCCAATTGATATTTCAAGACCGTCCCGGGAAAACCCGGCAATACTCTCCTGTCAAAACACTCCTTGACATAAGCGGGGGGTGGCATTAAACTATAAGCAATAGAGATGCTGCAATGCCCGAATGATGTGAACAGAATTAGCACCATTAAATTGGAGGTAATGAAAGAAACATCGTTGGGTGTTCGTGGTAATGTTACAATGCCAGACTGCAAAAGCAGTTGTTTATGAGCTGACTACAGCTTATGTATGTAAAAAGGCATTGCAGCTCTCTTTTTTGAAGAAAGTGCTGAATCGAGATACCGTTGTGTTCGTGTGGAGTTTATTCTGCCGGATTATCGTTAATCGAACACAGGGTCTTCGTGACTGTAATCGTCCTAAAGACCAATGTTCAATGATGTAACTCCATTGATCAAGCAGCGCGACACAGCCGGATCTCGTTACCCCCCGTAGGAAGTCATCATCCTCGAGGGGTTTTATATTTTGAAGCCCTTGCATTCGAAGTTTCAACAAATCAAAAAAACACCCGGCAGGAAGGGCCCTGACGGGTGTTTTTACATGACTCAAGAAAGCAACGTTTACTTCATTAGTTCAATAATTTACAACATTCAGAAGCTGGCACAACTCTTACATTCTCTAACGATAACGACACCGGCTGATGCATCGATGGTATCGTTGATCGGCCTGTCTTTCACAACGGCGATAATAACCGGGTCTTGAGTGATATCTGCATCCCCTTAGAGCAGCTCGTTGATTGTGACGGCACCGGTCAACGCAATAACTACGGTGTTTCGATGGAGGTGGACCATAGCGATGTGGTCCGGGAGGAGGCGGACCAGGCGGCTGCGCAAAAGACTGAGAAGCTGCCAATGTAAATATCATTGCAAAAATGACGATAAAGAGTAAACCCTTCAAATTTTTCATTTCTCACCTCCATTTGATTTGTCTGATTACAAAGGATTACTTTCTTATTGATGAATTATATAGACAACCCCGCCGCGTGTCAATAATTATAGTTCTTCACCGGAGTCAGGGTAAAAAACCCTATGAGAGGTTCCGGGCACATGATGAAAAAAAGGAATGAGACAGAAAAGACATCAAACTACGCGTAATTCTACATAGGTGAAGAAGTCTCATCACAACAAGAATCGGCAAACCCGAGGAAGCTTTGCAGCGTATCTTCCCACGCCTTTTTTCTCGCATCGCTGTAACGCGCCATCATTTCATCGTCATGGGCTTCCAGATATTCCTGGAGTTTACCCGACGTTTCCAATGATGCATAAGTGAGGGGCGCCTTGTCCTTTAATGCCTGTTTGATCACTTCCAGACGGTTTTGCTTCGGGCTGTCTTCAGGTAGATAGGTCATAGCCTGTATCCTCCGGTTTGTTTCATTGCATTATAGGTTGTTTGAATAATTTGTCAAACATATAGATCCTGCTGCGCGGCCTATTTGTTTTCATCGGGCCATGAATACACGGGTGGACGATTCTCAAAAATGGTCCCGTCGGGCATGACTTCCACATCTTTGCCATCCATCTGAACAATCTTTGTCAGTGTGGCAGGAACATGGCGCGTCCGGGCGGACGCGATGACTTCTTCAACTGTTTTAAAACGGGAAAGTTCTTCCAGCGTAATGATCTGTGGGAGAACCATTCCAATCTTACCTGCTTCGTAGTCCGCCAGCGCCAAAGAAGGCCGCATCCAGGCATGATCCGTCAGTTCCACGCCATCATGAACAACGGATTGGTCTTCCGGAGCTTCCGTTACAAAAAAACGCACATCATAGCGCAGGGGCAGAAATTCCGGTGTAATCCAGTGAGAAAAGTAATGAAGGCGATCACCGGAAATCAAAATATTTTCTGCTTCCAGCATCTGTAAGAATTTCATTTCTCCTTTGTTGAGCAGCTGCCTGTAGCGGGTAAAACGCTGACGTTCCTCACGCAGCCCGATGGAAATCGGCGTGCCGTCTTTTTTCCGGGCCATCAGAATACCCACTTCTTCAAATGTCTCACGGATTCCCGCCACCCAGGATCCCAGTGCCTTTTCCGGGCTCGACATATCCGGAAGAATCCGGGCAGCTTGAGGCCGATCAATACCCTGGACAAAACCCTCGACGCCGGGCTGATAATCCTCCGGATCAAGACTGCCTCCTGGAAACACGTGGTAACCGGGAACAAAACTGCTTTGCCGGTTCCTCAAGACCAGAAGGACCTCGATATCCTGTATGGATTTTTCACGACAGGGCCTCAGCAGCACCACTGTTGAGGCATCAGCCGGCATGGTATTCATTTTCGGATATCCCCTCTCCCGAATAGTTACCTTTTTGGAATTATAACACAATGTGCTTTCAGCAGACCAGCACCGAAAAATTACGGAGAAATGTCAAAAGGATAAACCCTTTCCCGCTTTGCGGTCGAAAGCTTTGCATAATTCTTTTTTTCGTCATTGAGGTGAAAAACGGAATCCAGGCGTTGTCCCGGCGAAAGCCGGGAACCAAGAATTAAATAACTACAGGATACCGGCCTACGAGACTGTGTCGTAATGTCATTGCGAGGGAGGGAAACGACCGAAGCAATCTCATAAGTTCACGAATACATGAGATTACCACGACGCCTGAGAGGCGTCTCGTAATGACAAAGAAGAATTGCGACACAATCTGCTACGCCGGTATGACAGAATAAATAAATGGACCTGGTTGTGCAAAGCTCTCTGGTCTTCTTTCATCACGCAAGAGCAAAATTAAAAAATGAGCCCTTCATCTGCGAAACTAAAGTAGCTGCCGTCGCCTATGATAAGGTGATCTAAAATCCTCACAGCCATCAGCTTTCCCGCAGCGGAAAGTTCCTGTGTAAACTTTTTATCCTCGGGACTGGGAATGATACTGGCACCGGGATGATTGTGGGCACAGATGATCGATGACGCAAAAAGCTGCAGGGCTGTATGAATGATCTCCCGCACAATCGGAATTGCCTGATTCACCGTACCCTTCGCGGCATCACTGATCTCGATAATGCGGTGATTGCTGTTGAGATAGACCACCTTGAAGACTTCTGTTTTCAGATCACGCATCTGCGGCATAAGAAGATCGGCCACATCTGAAGCGGAAGTAACCTTTTGCTGCGTTAAACGGATCTCATCTTCACGAAAACGCCGTCCGATTTCCAGCGCTGCGTTGATTTGAGCGATTTTGGCCGGACCAAGGCCCCTGAATTCTTTCCAATCGCGCGCATCCGTATGGCTCATGTTTCTAAATGTACCAAATTTCTCCATAATGTTGCGTGCCAGATCGATCGCGCTTTTTCCCTTTGAGCCTGTGCGCAAAAGAATAGCCAGCAGCTCGGAATTGCTGAGCGCTTCTGCACCCTTCCGGATCAGCTTTTCCCTGGGCCGATCATCGGGCGGCCAGTTTTTAATTCCTGCTGACAGGTTCCTTTTAGCCACATCCCGCCCCCTTTCAATTTTTTTCCGCATGAAACGGAATATGCTCCGGAACATTCAGGATGAAGGAAGAAAACATGCGCCCCGCACCGATCTACCCGTTCATCCCCGTGATCGTTTTCTTTGCTTCGTCCGAAAGATATTGCCATAGTCCGATTTGTTTGAGTGTCTCAACTTTTGGAATTCCGGTATCGGTCCATCCCCGCTGGCGATAATAGAAAACGATTAATTTCCGCAGTTCTTCTTTCCGATGCTTCATCAGGATTTCAAGCTTTTCTGCTGCATCCATCATCTGAACTTCCCCAAGGGGCTTTTTCAAGACGGAACTCAACTCACGGTCATGATAATCCGCCTCCCGTTTATAAAGCGCTTCTTCCGTGGGTCCGATGGCCCGGTCGGGAATCCAGTCGCGCTCGCCGGTTGACGCACCGAAAGACAGGACATTCATCACTCTCTGCAGATTGATATCGCGGTCAGTCTGTTCAAATATCTTTTCCCAGGTCAGCGCGGTCCCGAACATGCCGTTGTAGAAATCCGCATAGAGTTCCTGTGACGCCGGATTGATATAAATATCCGTGTCCCCGCGCCGGAGAGAATCAGGATTAAAAACATCCACCCAGGGAAGCTTACACAGCCCCAGATTATCATTTCCCAGACGCACGCGCGGATACGCAATGAGCGCCTTCGCCTTTGCTTCAAAGGTGGGAAATGCCCCCAGCAGGTCTACTTTGACCAGCCAGGCAGCTGCGTGATGCGCGCCGATATCGCTGGCTGCCGCGTAGGAGGCCTGCATGGACAGCGACCGGTGCGTCCGGTAAAGAGAGAACGGCAGCCCTTTGGTCTGCATGGCAAACTGCTGCAACTCCTTCACCGGTTTGGGCCGCCCGGTTCTTGCAGTATATTTTTCGGACACCCAGGCCGCAAGCTCCACCATTCCCCGTCCGGCAGCCCCGACCAGGTCGGTCTTGCGGTATGCGAGGTCGTGGATAAACTGCAGCGCGGCCTGTTCATCCCCCCAGGTCAGTTCAAAACCATCTGTATCTTCCCTGATCAGGTAACCTCGCTGATAGCATTCCATCACAAAGGCCATGATCACGGAAGTCGATATGGTGTCCATGCCGTAATTGTCACAGTGCCAGTTGGCTTCCATGATAAATTCGGGGTGCCACATGCCCAGATTGGCCCCGAAACCCGCGGCGGTTTCGTACTCCGGACCATCCACCCAGACTTTGCGGCCGGCATGTATACCGGTTGTCAGCGTAACCCAGCCGCCTTTCGTGCAGCGCAAATTGCAACCCGGAAAGCACCCATCCATGCCCCGATGATCAAAGAGCCTTTCGGCATATGTCTTGCCGCAGATTTGTCCGGCCTTCGGATGCGATCCAAACTGATAGTTATGCACCGGCAGGGATTGATATTCGTCTTTATTCATAAAAGAAATTAAGCCGGCAGATCCCTTCCGGTGCATCTGAAGGGCCTGCGGGTCCACGTCTCTGATAATTTCGTGGAGCCTTGTTCCCGCTTCTTTCACTTTACCCCAGTTTGCCGCGCCGTAAGGATTCTCGCCGTGCGGAAATTCAGCCAGAACGACAATTGCGATAATATTCTTACGGCTCATTACGGAACCAATCCCCGTGCGTCCGGCCTGTTTTGTACGGAACAGGCCTTTTGCTCCGTCAACCGGTTTGGTAGCATCATAATAATGGCTGTTGATGCAGCCGAATACTGTAGTGGCTGCGCCGACACCTGTGGTTAAAAAGGTAATTTCCTTTTTTTCATGACCCTCACGCAAAAAATGATCCACGACAGATTTCTCGAGGTCAAAGACCTGATCGGCAATTTGTGCAGAGGTAATGCTGATTTCCTGTTTGAAACCATCGATGACAATCATAACACTTTCTCTGGCAATACCCGTAATGGTCAGGGCGTCAAACCCGGAATATTTCAGATAGGCCCCGAAATATCCGCCAAAATTGGATACTCCCGGGATACGGGTCAGAGGAGACAAAGAAACTGCCATGCATTTGCTTGTGCCCGGAAACTGCGGTATGCCGCCCAGCGGACCCGGCGAAAAGATCAGTGGATTTTCCGGATCGTACGCCCCGGTCTGCGAGGTAATTTTTTCATGCAAGAGATAGAGCCCCAACCCTCGACCGCCGATAAAGAAATCTCGAATTTCCGGGTCAAGCACAGAGACGGCAATGGTCTCTGCTGTCAGATCAACATGCAGGATTTGATTGGCATACCCGTGATGAAGCTTCCTGTGAGTATATTTCATATTGAGGTTTCCTTAAAAATAATGCGGAACGTTAGAGGAATCATAATAAAAAATCAATCATAAAAAGAAATTGACAATTTTCCTCAGCTGCTTTTGAAACATTGTGCGCAGGCAAACAACGTGTTATAAATTTATTTTAAACGCAATATCTTTTCAAGCTGCCTGAAGTGAATGGATTTGGAAAAATATACCCTTGTTCAAAATATCCTTCTGGGTTTAACACTGGCTGCGCCAATCGGGCCGGTCAATGTGGAAATCATCAAGCGCGGCATGAACTCGGGATTCAGACAGGCGATTCTCACCGGCGTGGGCGCCATGAGCGCCGATGCCACCTACCTGACGTTGATTTTTTTCGGACTGACTGCCTTTCTGAATCATCCCACAATGAAGATCATCCTGGGAATTGCCGGCAGTTTGATCCTGATTTATCTTGGAGCCGCAAGCATAAGAGAAGGATTCAACTCAACAGCTTCTGAGACAAACCATCAAACAAAACGAATATTTAAGAGCTCCTATATTACCGGTTTTATGCTAGCCATCTCCTCGCCCATGACCATTGTATGGTGGACCGGCATTTTCGGTGCACTTGTTGCTTCACAGGCACGCCCGCAGACGGATCTTAGCGCCTTCCTCTCCTGCCTTTCCATTTTACTGGGATGCTTCCTGTGGGTGTTTTTTCTTGCCGCCTTGCTCCACTGGGGAAAGAAATTCATCAATGATAGAATGACCAGGGTGATATCCCTGGTTGCAGGAATCTTTCTGACCGGATTCGGAATTTATTTTTTACTCCGGACATCCTGGATCATTAAAATGTGAAAAGCGCAAACGGCGAATACATTTCGGAACGTCCACCGGCCCATTCATCTTTGCTGATAAAACCGTTCCTGTTCTTATCCAATTGCCGGAATCTTTTTTCGGCGGCCTGTTCAAATTCTTTTTTTATAATAATCCCGTCACCGTCCGCGTCGTTTTCTTTGATGAATGTCTCCTGGTCTTTTTTGTCCATGTGACCGAGCTCATCACGGGTAATCGACCCGTCACGGTTCTTGTCCAGTTTATCAAATGTTTTGGACACGGCACTCGTGTATTCCTTTTTGCTGACTTTGCCGTCTTTGTTCTTATCCAGTTTTGTTGAAAGATCTTCCGCGGCAAAAACCGTGGAAACGGCACACAATATCACGACAAGAGCCATCAATAGTTTTTTCATAATCAACCTTTCTTTTAAAAGTCGCGGGGCAGTTCTTCCAATTCGGCCAGCGAAAAGACCGGACCGTCCGAGCACACGTATTTATAACCAACGTTGCAGCGGCCGCATTTTCCGATACCGCACTTCATCCTCATTTCCAGGGAAGTCAGAATGTTTTCCCTGGAAAAACCCAGCTCGAAAAATACCGGCAGGGTAAATTTAATCATCACCGGCGGTCCGCAGATCACAGCCACGGTATTTTTTGGCGATGGTGCCGCGTCTTTACAGACCGCAGGGACAAACCCTTCCCTCCCCTTCCAGTTCTCATCGCCTTTGTCCACGGTGATAATGGTTTTGATGTCGTCGCGCTTCTCCCAGGCGGCCAGTTCATCCTTATACAAAAGCAGACCGGGAGTCCTGGCACCGTAAATCACGGTAATGTCGCCGAAGCGCGACCGGTTGTCTTTGTAGAGCATATAATTGATCAGTGAGCGCAGCGTTGTAAACGCAAAACCGCCGCCAACGACAACAATATTCTTTTTCTCGAGGAATTCAATCGGCCAGGAATTGCCCAACGGCCCGCGCAGACCGATCTTTGCGCCTTCATCCATGTCGTGCAGGGCGGCCGTCACCAGCCCCGGAACGATTGCACCCGCTCTTTGCACTGTAAATTCGACATACCCCTGCTCGGTCGGCGAGGAGGCGATGCCGATGGGAGATTCTCCTTTTCCGTAAATGGACAGTTCCGCAAACTGCCCGGGCAGATATTTAAATTTTTTCTCATCTGCTTTGTTCAGGAAGGTAAAGCGAAATGTTTTGATGTCGTGAGTATCCACTTCGTCGATGATTTTAATAATCTCAACCGGCATGGGAATGTATGGATTATCTGAGCTCATATTTTTCCTCAATCTCGATTTCGTGATCTTTCTATAACTATTCCTTCATGGCCTGATCCACAATGGAGAAGATATCGATATTCACCGGGCAGGCGCGCGTGCAGCGTCCGCATCCTACACAGGAAATCACGCCGTACTTCCGGACATGGTATGAATATTTATGACATACTTTCTGGCGCAGGCGCTGATAAACCTTTGTGCGCGGGTTGTGTCCGCTGGCTTCCAGGGTGAAGTCTGTAAACATACAGGCGTCCCAGACACGGCGGCGTGTTCCCTGGCCGAAAAGGGTCTCATCACAAATATCGAAGCAGTAACAGGTGGGACAGACAAAAGTGCAGATGCCGCAACTTAAGCAGGCGTCGGAAATCCGCTCCCAGAACGGGGTCTTGTGGAAAAGATCCTCGAACTTTTTAGCAATGGACTTCGCCTCCACACAGGTAAGACGTGTTTTAAAAGACCGGCCAGTGGCAACGGTTTCATCAAAATATTTCTGATCTTCAGGTGACGCGTCCGTAAGACCGCTCATTTCGGCAAGGAGCTTTTCACCTTTCTTCGTGACGGCTTTCAGCAGCAGTTCATCGCCTTTTTTCATCATGAAAACATCGCTGCCTTCAGGGTCCGCCGCACCGATTCCCAGTGTAGCATAGAAATCCGCCCCGTCCGCCGGGGTGTTCAGGTCGAAAGCATATCCGAAGATTGTGGTGGCTTCTCTTCTTTTCTGCCAGTAGGGATCGACTGCACCGGTGCCGCTGAAATGAATATCCATAATCTCGAAACTCTTGACATCGCAGGGTCTCACGCCAAAAAGGAAAGCCGGTTTTATACTGATTTCTACAGGCACGGCATCCAGAACGGACTTCCCGGTCTGATACCGGACAAAATCTTCCATATGCGGGAAAAAGGCCGATTTTGGGCTCATCAGCGTATTGTAAAAATTCAAATCCACCTGCCCGGCATCGGATATTTCACGGAAATTAAACCCCGCGTCTTCCCGGACAGGCGCGATCAGCGTTCCCTTCTGCATCAGCTGCGCGGCCAGATCGGATATTTTTTGAACTGCTGTTTTCTTCAACACAACAAAGCTCCTTATTAATGAGACTTGTTTTTTGCAAGCTGGAAGCAAAGCAAAAAACTTAGTCGAATTTATCCCGCAGTCTTTGTTTGCGGGCTTGGGTTAATGCCATGCAACTTGCCAAGCTATTCTATTTTTAGTTCAGAACATCCTCCAAACGTCTAACCGATTATTCCAGAATTTTATCAGAATCATCCACGCGGAAATTCACCAGAACCGGCTTGTCCTGGATACTCTTGCCGGCGGCCTGACCAAACATTTCCTCACACTCTTTGGCCACCTTCTTGTGGAATAAATACAATGGAATATCCACCGGACAGGCCCGCGAACATTCGCCGCAGTCGATGCACCGGCCGGCCAGATGATGAAACCGTGTCAGATGATACATCAGGTTGCCGTGGGATTGCGGGGATTTATCACCCCACTTCGGTTTATTCTGATCGATAAAGCAGGGATCGCAATAGCACATCGGACAGGCTTTACGGCAGGCATAGCAGCGGATGCATTTATCAAATTCCTTCTTCCAGAAAGCAAAACGCGCGTCTTTGTCCATCGTTTCGTATTCGGCAAGGACATCGTACGGCGAAACAACAGTCTGACCATGAATTTCTTCACCCAGCAGCACATCATACAAAACAGGATTATACATTCCGCAGGTCGTTTTGCTGTCGATTACTTCCCCGGTTTTTGAATTTTTCATGCCGATCACCGGGATCCCCAGGAGAATCACATCTTCGCGCTTAATTTTGTCTTCCTGAATAAGTTGGACTACGGCACGGCTGTCAGCCGGTTTAACGGCAATCGCCATCTTTGTGCCCCGCGGATAACGAACCAGGTATCGTGCCATATTGGCCGTACAGTATTCATTGAAAACCATATTCTCCACATCCGCCACAACTCTGGCTACAAAGGGCACGGGATGATCTTCATCGTAACCCCTGCCGTAAGCCAGAACCAGACTCACCTTACCTTCTTCCAGAAGTTTCCTGGCTTCGTTTTTCAGGTTTTCCTCAATTTGCTTAAAGCTTGTTGCCATATCTTCTCCCGAATTTATTTTTCAATCTTGAACTTTGTCTGCGGACCGAGATTTCTAATCTGTTCGGTGAATTCCCTGACAACTTCGGCGAACTTATTGCCTTCGGAAGCGGAAATCCATTCCACACGGAACCTTCCCGGTTCCATTCCGGAAAATTCCAGGATCTTTTTAGTCACGGCCAATCGCCTTCGGGCATAAAGGTTACCTGTATTATAATGGCAGTCGCCGGGATGGCAGCCGCCCACTAAAACGCCGTCCGCGCCAAGCTGAAAGGCACGGAAAATGAAGGACGGGTTGATCCGGCTGGAGCACATCACACGCACCACCCTGGTATTTTGCGGATACTGCAGTCTTGTGGTTCCCGCCAGGTCCGCGCCCGTATAGGTGCACCAGTTGCAGGCAATGCCTAAGATTTTCGGTTCAAATGACATAGACTATCCTTTCCACTCATCTACTCTACGGTCATTTCGACCATCGGGAGAAATCCGATTGAACTCCTGTTGCCCGGTCATAAGATTTCTCGTCGCTTCGCTCCTCGAAATGACACGCTTTTATACAAAATACTCTATCATTGATGACGTTAAGAAAAATTCCAGAGGCAAGGCGTGCCTCATAGATCTTTTTTCCTTCCATAAGATATCTATGACGTCATATTTTTTTCTACAACCCTACTTCCCTTATGTCGTTCAAAAGTGTTCCAGATGCGCGGCACCTGACAGACTTATTTTCTTTTGCACAGTCTTTAATGACGTTAAGAAAAATTCCAGAGGCAAGGCGCGTGAGTATCGCAGCGCGAGGCCTACTTTTTCGTAGGTCGCAGCAATGCGAACGGAGCGCAACGCAGCATATGGGATTTTTATAACGTCATACCTAGAACTCCATGAGGCCTTCCATTTCTGCCAACACCTGATCATTTGTAAAATGCCGTGCAATAATCGCCCCCGTCGGGCAGACGGACGCACAAAGACCACATCCCTTGCACAGGGCTTCGTTAATTTCGGACACACCTTTCTGCTCATTGAAGAACGGAGCGCCATACGGACAGACACGAACGCAGTTCTGGCAGGCACAGCACGATGCCGGATTCACCATCGCCGTGGTTGCCTCCAGTTCCATTTTATCTTTGACGACAATGGTCAGCGCTTCCGCCGCCGCGCCGTTGGCCTGTGCCACGGTGTCCGGAATGTCCTTGGGGCTCTGACAGACTCCGGCAATAAAGATACCTTCGGACATTGTGGAAAGGGGGGCCAGTTTCGGATGCCTCTCCATGAAAAATCCCTGCTTATCCGTGCTCAGATTAAAGAGCCTGGCAATATCCCTCGCGTCCGACCTCGGTATCATGGCCGGGGAAAGGACAACCATATCCACGGGCAGTTTGATGAATTTGCCTGTGATGGTATCCTCCGCCTCGACAACCAGACGTCCCGGTTCATCAACGCTAGCGGCCACACGCGCACCCTTGCCGCGGATGAATTTCACATCCTCTTCAATAATACGGTTGTAAAATTCTTCATAGCCTTTGCCGGCGGCGCGCATGTCAATGTAAAACTGATACACATCTGCAGAAGTCTTTTCCTTGAACAAATGTGCAAATTTGAGAGAATACATGCAGCAAACCCGGCTGCAGTGCTCATAGTTGTTTTTATCTCGGCTTCCAATACAGTGGAAAATGGCAATGGCATGCGGTTCCTTGCCGTCCCGGAGCGTCACCTTGCCGCCTGTGGGTCCGGCGGAATTGAAGAGCCTTTCCACTTCCAGCGCGTTGTAAACACCGGGATATTTACCGTAACCGTATTGAATGAGTTCCCTGGTATCCATGAGATCATAACCGGTCGCCACAATGACAGCCCCGACCTTCACAGTGGTGAAGGTATCCTGCTGTTCAAAGTCGATGGCTTTCTGCTCGCAGACCTTTTCACACAGGCGGCATTTGCCTTTCTTAAAGAATGTACAGGATTCCCGATCGATGACCGGCTTTTGCGGCACAGCCTGCGGAAACGGAATGTAGATGGCTTTTCTCTTCACCAGACCTTCATCCCATTCTGATGTCCCCTTGCCGGGGCATTTTTCCGTACAGGCCAGACAGGCGTTGCACTTGTCGTGATCCACGTAGCGCGCTTTCTGTTTTATTGTAATATCGAAGTTGCCGACAAATCCCTTGACTTCCGTCACTTCACAGGATGTCATAAGTGTAATATTTTTATGCTGCAGGACGGCATCCATCTTGGGGGTGAGAATACAGGCGGAGCAGTCCAGCGTGGGAAAGGTTTTATCAAACTGAGCCATGTGGCCGCCGATGGTGGAGTTTTTTTCAACAAGATAAACCTTCTTGCCGGTGTTGGCCAGTTCCAGCGAGGCCTGAATACCTGCAATACCGCCGCCTACTACCATCACATCGGGATTGACGTCGATCACCCGCGACGTCAGGGGAGCCAGAAGCCTGGCCCGGGCAACCGCACCGTTGAGAAGCGCCTTGGCCTTGGATGTTCCTTCTTCAATATCATGCGTAACCCAGGACACCTGCTCACGGATGTTGACAATCGTCAGAAGATACTGATTCAGTCCGGACGCTGCTAAAACTTTGCGGAAGGTCTGTTCATGCATCAGGGGCGAACAGGCAGTTACAATCACGCGATCCAGTCTGTGTTCTTTAATGTCATTGGCAATCATTTCCTGACCGGGCGTGGAACACATGAACTTGTAGTCTTTTGCGACAACCACGTCCGGCAGTGTGGCCGCAAACTGGGCCAGTTCACTCACCCGAACCGTCTTGGCTATATTTAAACCGCAGTGGCAAACAAATACACCAATTCTGCTCATACTATCTCCTGAGTTGTTTCTCTATCGTCATGCCGGCGAAAACCGGTATCCAGTTAAATAATTGAATTATAGAGATCATTTTCTCCCAATTGCCAACATATATACCGTTGGCGGCAACGTCATCTAAAGGGCACACGTATCCACAACCGGCTCGTCAATGCTGATTTCCAAACTCTCCAGAAGCAGCTCCGTCAGATCTTTGATCTTAATCTGGTCATCCACATTCAGCGTTCGGCTGCTGTCTTCAAACATGGTAATGCAATAGGGACATGCCGTCGCCAGAACGGTTGCGCCCGTACCCATGGCTTCTTCAATTCTGAGATCACTCAGACGCTCTCCCTTGGCTTTTTCCATCCATAATCCGCCGCCACCGCCACCGCAGCACATGCTCTCTTCACTGTTTCGTTCCATCTCGATAAATTCGACACCGGGCAGGGATTTCAGGATCTCCCGTGGCGCATCAAACACTTTACTGTGCCGGCCCAGATAACAGGGATCATGATAGGTGACCTTCAGGCCGCCAAAATCTTTTTTGGGAACAATTTTACCGTTTTTTATCCATTCGGCCATCAGTTCGCTGATGTGCACGACCTCGTAATCTACACCGTAATCTTTATTGAAAGACGCCAGGCAGTGCGGGGAACCGGTGATGATTTTAGTAACCCCCTGGGATTTGAAATAGTCCAGGTTTTTGTTTTTCAGCCTTTCAAAAAGCTCCAGATCGCCAACCTTTTTCAGACTCTCACCACAGCAATTGACATCAATGGAAGGAATCCCCCAGCTTAATCCCGAAAGATTCAGCAATTCGGCAGTCGCCTTGGCCAGACGGATGTTGCGCGGATCGTAACAAACCGTACAACAGGTCCAATACAAATATTCTTTATCGGACGTGTAAAGAGGATATTTATCTCTGGCCCAGTCGTTTCTTTTTGCCTGATCGCCGGACCAGGGGTTGCCCCTTGCCGAAAGCGACCCGACAAAAGCGCGCAGACTCTGCGGCAGCAGGCCGCCGCCGCTGTATACATTGCGGATGGCTGTCACAATATCGATGATTTCAACCCCTCGGGGACAGCGTTCCACGCAGAACTTACAGGTGGAGCAACCCCACATGAACTCTTCAATCCCGTCCAGTCCCAGTTGGCCGTAACGCACGAGTTTACGGATATTAAAATCAGTGATCGGTGTCCATGGGCAGGTGCCTGCGCAGGTGCCGCACTGGTAACATTTCTTCAGCGCTTCCCCGCCGGCCTCGATAATTGCCTGGGACATTTCCAGATAGGGTGTAACTGTCTGTGACATTAAATATCTCCCATGATTGATGCGTCAATTTATGTTTCTGCTAGCATAGAAAAAAACAAACTTCAAATTTTTTTCACTTTACCGACCCCCACGCCCACGCAGTCCGATAGGGTGCTGCAAAAAAAAGGGAACCCAAAGGCTCCCTTTTAAGAAAAATTCTTGAAGAATCCGGGACTGGTTAGTATTCCGGCGTCAGTTTATCCAGCTCCGCCAGCGTAAAGACCGGGCCGTCCTTGCAGACATATTTGCTGCCGACATTGCAGCGGCCGCACTTTCCGATGCCGCATTTCATCCGCATTTCCAGTGATGTAATGATGTTTTCCTTCGAAAAGCCGAGTTCAAAGAACACCGGCAGGGTAAAACGGATCATCACAGGGGGACCGCAGATCACGGCAACCGCGTTTTCCTTGCTGGGAGCGACTTCCTTGCAGACGGCAGGAACGAATCCTTCCCTGCCCTTCCAGGTCGCGTCGCCTTTATCAACAGTAACATTTATATTCAAATCATCCCGTTTCTGCCATTCGATCAGCTCATCTTTATAAAGCAGTAAACCGGGATTTCTCGCACCGTAAATCACGGTGATGTTGCCGAAACGCTTGCGGTTGTCACCGTATATCATGTAATTAATCAGCGACCGGAGCGTTGTAAACGCGAAACCGCCGCCGACAATCACAATGTTTTTCCCTTCGAGAAATTCGAGCGGCCAGGAGTTGCCCAGCGGCCCGCGAATACCCATCATCATGCCTTCTTCCATTTCATGGAGCGCCGAGGTAACCACACCGGCTTTCTGCACAGTAAATTCAACATAACCTTTCTGCGTTGGAGAGGAAGCAATTCCAATGGGTGATTCTCCCTTGCCGTAGATGGAAAGTTCACCAAACTGGCCGGGGATATATGCATACTTCTGCTCGTCTTCCGGATTGACAAACTTGAACCGGAAGGTCTTGATGTCTTTGGTATCGACTTCAGTAATGATTTTATCCACGATTACGGGATAAGGAATATACGGGTTTTGCATTACGAACTCCCTGTTTATAATTTTGAGATATCTTCAACAACTTTACGGATATCAATATTTACGGGACAACTCATGACACAACGGCCGCAACCGACACAGGCAATTGCATTAAACATGTCCACATAATACTTGAACTTGTGCATCGCGCGCTGACGCCATCTTTCTTTCTGGGAAGAGCGCGGATTATGCCCTGATGTTTCTTTTGTAAACAGCGGGAACATGCAGGAATCCCACGAACGGATACGCACCCCGTCTGATCCCTTGACTTCATCGCTGATATCGAAACAGTGACAGGTGGGGCACATGTAGGTACAGGTCCCGCAGGCCAGACACTTGCCATGGATCGTGTTCCAGAAGGGATTATCAAAATTGACGTCCAGAATCGGCTTGATTTCATGCGCGGGAATCTTCGAGGCAATCGACTCTTTGGCCTTTGTGGCGATTTCCGATTTCTTTGTGTCCGCCGCGGCGTCGGCTTTTGTCTCTCCAAAGTACTTCGCGAGCTTTTCACCCTTTTCGGTGATAAATTCCGCCAGATAATCGCCCCCGATATCGGTAAGCAGAATGTCCGCACCTTCAGCGGAAACCGGTTCTCCGTCCACCGATGTGCAGAAGCAGGTCGCGTAAGGCGGCTTGACACAAGCCAGCGAGATTACCGTCGTGCTTTTCCGTTTTTCGATATAATAGCCGTCCTTGTATTTCTCCTGATCGAAAAGCTTATCCAGAAGGACGAAGCTGTGGGCGTCGCAGGGGCGCACACCAAATAAGACCGACTGCGCGGCTTGATTTGTCTCTGACGAAAATACCATCCCCTTCGGCGTGCGGGTGAATTTCATCAGGGTCTCCGTGTGAGGGAAGAAAACATTCTTCGGCGCGTTTTTGGAATTCAAGTAAGCAAAGAAAGGTTCATCACCGGATCCGAGAGGTGCAAAAAGAACGTTGTCCTCTTTCTTTACCGGCGCCCAAACCAGGAGATCTCCGGCCATTTTTTTGGCAATGCCTGCCAGCGCATCTTTTTTGATCAAACGTTTTTCCATAATTGTCCCTAAATTATTATTTTATCCAACGTTACATTTTTCACAGCGTCGGGGTTTTATCAGCTTCATTTAAACCAATCGCAACTGACTCAACAACGGCTGCACATCCGTCAGATGCGACTTGAAGGTATCTTTCGAACCGGGAAGATCCAGGGCCAACGAAAGCAATTCCGTAAAATAAAAGACCGGCATTTTCATGTTCGGGCTCGGACGCATTTCCAGGTTGGCCATGCACATCGGACAGGCCGTCACCACACAGTTGGCACCGGCTTCACGGGCTCCACCCATCAGCTTGTCGCACATCTCCACCACAATGGCCGTCTTGCTGACCGACAGCGAACCACCGCAGCAATCGGTCTTGTATGACCAGTTTTTCACATCGGCGCCGATGGCTCCCATCATTTTGTCGAGCATGAAGGGATTTTCATAATTTTCAAACTGGCATACTTCGGGCGGACGCAAAAGCAGACAGCCGTAATAGGAAACCGGCTTCAGACCCGCCATAGGCTTCACGACTTTCGCCGCCAGCGCATCGATCCCGATTTCATTGTATATCACGTCAATCGGATTGCGGATGGCGATGCCGCCCTGATATTTAGCGCCCAGGACGCCTTCAATACGGGCTTTCAGGTCTTTGTCGGCCTTCAGATGATGCTCCGCCATTTTAAAGCGGTTGAAACAGGCGGCGCAGGGGACCATCACATCCATCGCATCTTTTTCGGCGGCGATGAGATTCCGCGCCGGCAAGGCAATGGACAGGTCGAAATTGGTATTATGCGCGGCGGATGCTCCGCAGCAGGACCAATCGTCAACTTCTTTGAGTTCGATGTTGAGGGCGCGGCTCACGGCCTTCATGGACTGATCATACTCTTTTCCCATCGCATGCAGCGAGCAACCCGGATAATATGAAACTTTCAAGAGAGTAGCCTCCTTCTATGCTTGGTACAGCGCATCAGGCTTCCGGCGCGACGCGCGATATTCCATCATCATTTTGTTTTCGTCTTCTCAAAAATATTCTTCACCGACTTCATATCTTTGGTCCGCGGCGGCAGAAGCGCCAGCTTTCCCTTAAGGAACATTGACGGTGCAATGTCCACATCCGAGAAGAAGTCACCGGACTTAAGCTTGTAGTGAACCGTCATCAACATTTCATGGACGCGACCACCGAACTTGATGCTGGAGAGGAATGCCTCGTGGAACTTCAGGACATTTGCTTCCCTGGCGGCAACACCTTCTTCAATGGCCATCTGCCGAAGGACGTCCATCATCCGCGCGATATCGACCTGATTGGGACAACGGGTGATGCAGGTTTCGCAAGACAGGCACAGCCAGATGGTGGAGCTCGAAAGCACCTTGTCTTTCTGCCCGTTCTGGATCATTTTTATAACTTTATTGGGGTTAAATTCCATGTAGGACGCGGCGGGGCAGCCTGCCGAGCACTTCCTGCAGTGGTAACAGGCCTGCAATGGAACACCATGTATTTTTTTATTCACTGCTTCCAGAAAAGTTTCCATGTAAACTCCATCTTCTCGAACGAATTATGGGTTGTAGATAAAATCTTGTTTATCGTGATGTTCGTCAAATTTGCCCAGTGGCGGCATATCTTCCATGCTGGAGCCGGCCCGGTTGCCGAAGAATTCGAGGCAATCCTTGTCGAGTTTCTTCAGGAACTTCCTCAAATCCACGCCCATCGGACAGACGGAAACGCAGGAACCGCAGTCCACGCAGCGACCAACCATGTGATACAGGCGCATGAACTGAAACACCTGGGTATCCGTGGCATCCTCTCCGATGCCCACCCATTGAGGCTGGCTCTGTTCGACAAAGCAGGTCGGACAGTAGCAGGAAGGGCAGGCCTGGCGGCACGCGTAGCAACGGATGCACTTTTCCATTTCTTTCGCAAAGTAAGCCCAACGCTCTTCAATCGTTTTCGCTTCAAATTCCTTGACATCGTCGTATTCCGCATCGGGATTCATTGGCGGCGCGGGCGATCCGATCATAACGTCGGAAATAATGGGATTGTTGAAACGGCAGGTCTTGCAGCAGTCTGCCAGCACATCTTTGAAATCAACGGTTTTGTCGCCGTCGGAAGTCTTCATTTTAATCTGGGCGCCGTCCATCGATCCCTCGATAATGTCCGCCCCGTTTATCTTCACTTTCAGGCCTTTTCCGTCCACATAACCATCGCAGGGAACGCCGATAATAAAGACTTCATCTCTTCCGTACTGCCTCTCCTGCAGGTGGATGATGAGCGAACGAGTTGTACAGCCACGGGCGACGACGCCAATGACTTTTTTCTTTCGATCCTCCGGCTTCACCCGCTTTTGCGAATTCTTATGTGCCGTGATCAGATCGTGCACAAATTTAGCCAGGTTCTGCGT
Source organism: Deltaproteobacteria bacterium ADurb.Bin151 (assembly GCA_002070455.1). Classification (GTDB taxonomy): domain Bacteria; phylum Desulfobacterota; class Syntrophia; order Syntrophales; family Smithellaceae; genus UBA8904. Next base: position 41,476 of record MWDG01000003.1, on the reverse strand, counting down.
GCAGAGATTATTCCAGACAAGCTTGTCGGCTTCTTCCGGCTTCGTGATAAAGCACGGTGTCGCCGTTAATGGAAGCGTACCTTTTTCAAAGCCGATGATCACGTCGACCTTCTTTTCCAAGAGCAGCCTGTTTGCTTCTTCCCGCAATTTTGTTTCGATGTTTTCCACAGTGATGATTTCCCCGTTTATTAATGATTATCTTTTATCAGACTACGCAATCTTCTTAATCAGCTTATTGGCCGGCCCCAGCGCCCTTATTTTTTCCGTAGCGCCTTTGATGACCTGTGCCCACCGGTCACCTTCGGATGCAGAAACCCAGGTAAATATGGTTCTGTCACCTTCCACACCGATGTAATTCAGGAAACTTTTTAACGTCGCAAACTTGCGCCGTGCCACCAGATTTCCTGAGGTATAGTGGCATTCACCCGGGTGTCAACCCGAAACCAGAACGCCGTCGGCACCTGTCTGCAGGGCTTTCACGATATAAAAAGGATTTATCCTTCCCGTACAGGGAACGCGGATGATCCGAACATTTGTCGGATACTGAATTCTGCTGATCCCCGCCAGGTCGGCACCCGCATAGGTGCACCAGTTGCAGACAATGGCAACGAATTTCGGTTCCCATTCTTTGTTTGCTACGTTTTCAGCCATATATTCTCCTTCCAGAGGCTGTACGGTTTTGAGCCGTTAGCCTTCGTTGATGTTGTATATCTGTGCCAGCACTTCTTCGTTGTTGAAGCCGTTGAGATCCACGGCATTCATACGACAGGACGCGGTGCAGACGCCGCAGCCTTTACAAAGAACCGCGTTCACTTCGGCACAGCCTTCTGCCACATTCACGCTGATAGCGCTGTAAGGACAGTTGATTTCGCACAAACCGCATGCGGAACATCTTTCCTTGTTCACATAGGCGGTCTTACCTTCCGCCTGGATGTAATCCTGCGTCAAAATCAGACAGGCGCGCGATACCGCGGCGTTGGCTTGTGTAACTGTCTCGTCACTATACTTGGGCGAATGAGACATACCGCACATAAATACACCGTCGGTTGCGAAATCAACCGGACGCAATTTGACGTGCGCTTCCAGGAAAAAACCGTCCTGATTGGTGGGCACTTTCAGCATATTGCCGATCGCAACGTTTTCCGGATTCGGCACCACGCCGACACTCAACACCACTGCATCCGCGGACAAATTCACCGTTTCATTCAAAATCGGATCATGGACTTTTACTTCCACCTTATCACCTGATGCAACCACTTCCGGTTTGCGGTTTTCTTCATAAGAAATGAATTTGATGTTCGCTTCACGGGCTTTCTTGTAATAGTCCTCCTTGAAAGCAAAAGTACGGATATCACGATAGAGAATTGTAATATCACGCGACGGATCAGCCGCTTTAAGTTCCAGAGCGTTTTTGATCGCCTCACCGCAACAGTAGCGGCTGCAGTAAGGTCTTTCTTCATTGCGGCTGCCCACACACTGAATCATGACTACGTTTTTCACAGCGGCCAGTTTCGGATCCTTTTCGTAGATCAGTTTTTCCAGCTCTCTTTGTGTTTTGACCTTTGCGTTCTGTTTGTAGAGGTATTCTTTCGGTTCATTTTCGTATGCACCGATGGCTACAAGCACCACCCCGTGCTCGAAGACTTTCTCGCCGTCTTTGTTTTTTACAGTGGTTTTGTAATTCCCGATAAATCCTTCAATCTTTTCAATATGGGCGCCCGTTACGACGGTAATTAAAGGATTGTTGTAAACCTTTTCCAGCAGCCCTTTCAGGTGAGCGCGTGTATCCAGACCTTCAAGGGTCTTATACAGATGATTGTAATTGCCGCCCAAACGGTCTTCTTTTTCAATGACGAAGGACGCAAAACCCTGATCCGCCAGAGACAGGGCAGCGGTTATACCGGCCAGACCACCGCCGATAATCAACGCCTGGTGGTTGACAGAAAGCTGCCCGGGTTTTAGCGGTTTGAGATACTGGGCCTTGGCCACAGCCATCCTCAACAGGTCTTTGGCTTTTTGGGTGGCTTTTTCCGGCTCATGCATGTGTACCCAGGAATCCTGATCGCGGATATTGGCCATCTCAAACAGATAGCGGTTCAGGCCGGCCTTTTCGCAGTTTTCCTGGAAAAGCCCCTCGTGCGTCCGGGGCGAACAGGAAGCAACGACCACGCGGGTCAGGTTTTGTTCCTTGATGACTTCCCCCATTTTCACCGCGGTATCCTGCGAACAGGTGAAGAGATTGTCTGCCGTATAAACAACGGTGGGCAGGGTTGCCGCAAAGTCGCGGACTTCGGGGACATTGACAACACCGCCAATATTGATGCCGCAGTGACATACAAAAACACCGGTGCGCACGCTCTGACCGCGCATATCCTTTTCTTCCGGATTTTCCACGGGTGTAATCATCGTGCCGCGTTTACCGGCCAGCATCCCTTCCGCACAGGCCGCAGCAGCCGAAGCCTCCATGACCGTTTCCGGAATGTCTTTCGGGCCACCAAAGGCGCCGCAGACAAACACGCCGGGACGCGATGTCTTGACGGGATTTTCAAGCTGCGTTTTGCAGAAACCGTGCTCTTCGAGCTCGATGCCGAGGCTGGCGGAAAGTTTTTTGGCTTCCTTGGGCGGCATCAGACCCACAGACAGCACCACCATGTCGAATTCTTCTTCGGTGAAACTGCCGTCCGGGTTGGTGTACTTGATAAGCAGATTGTTGTTCTGCTGCAGTTCTTTGATAGAGGACGGCATGGAGCGGATGTAGCGAATACCGTATTCGTCCTTGGCACGATTGACGAAACGGTCAAAATCCTTGCCATGGGCACGGATATCCATGAAGAAAATTGTCGGTTCGAGCCCCTTTGCGTGTTCTTTTCCGATAATGGCCTCTTTTGTCGCGTACATGCAGCAGACCGAAGAACACCAGCTGTTGCCGCAGGAAACATCGCGCGAACCTACGCATTGAATAAAGGCGATCTTCTTCGGTTCCTTACCGTCAGAAATTCTCTGGACGTGTCCAAAATAGGGGCCGGAAGCGGAAAGGATCCGCTCAAACTGCAGCGCCGTCACCACATTTTTATAAATGCCATAACCATACTCTCCACGTTTGCTGGCATCAAAGATTTCAAAACCGGGCGCGGCGATCACGGCACCGACTTCAATCGTCTCTTCTTCCGCTTTCATCTCATGATCAATGGCTTTGGCAATACAGGCGTCAACGCACTGATAACATTCCGAACAAATGCCGCAGGCCAGGCAGCGATTAGCTTCCGCGATCGCCTGGGCTTCCGAAAAGCCGATTCCGACTTCCTGGAAACTGGTGCGTCGCTCTTCCGGTTTCATGTTCGGGTATTTTTCACGGGGGACCTTGGGAACATCGGAAACATCGGCTTTGTCCGCGAGGTCTTTGGTCCAGTCTTTCTCACGGCCTGCCTTCATATCCACGCCCTGCAGATAGCGGTCGATGGATTTGGCCGCTTCCTTACCGGAAAAGACGGCTTTGACAACGGTTTGCGGTCCGGTGACTACGTCGCCGCCGGAGAAAACACCGGGAACATTGGTTGCAAAAGTGACCTTGTCGTAATCGACATTGTTCCATTTGTTAATGGAGACTCCGCTTTCCTTCGTAATAAAGGAGAGGTCCGCCTCCTGACCGATGGCGGGAACAATGGCATCGCATTCAACGATGAATTCGGACCCCTTGATCTCGATGGGACGGCGTCGTCCGCTTGCATCCGGCTCGCCCAGTTCCATCCTCGCACATTCGATGCCGGTGACTTTTCCATCCTTGCCCACAACCCGTTTCGGGGCAACGAGGAATTTCATCTCAATTCCTTCTTCAATCGCTTCTTCGATTTCTTCGGGTGAAGCGGGCATTTCAGCACGGGTCCGTCGATAGAGGATAAACACATTTTTCGATCCGGTTCTGACGGCTGTGCGAACGGCGTCCATGGCCACGTTTCCACCGCCGATAACGGCAACCCGGTCTCCCAGGAAAAGCTGCTTGCCCAGGTTGATCTGCATCAGGTAATCCACGCCATGGATCACACCCTGCATGTCTTCGCCGGGGATATTGAGCTTGCTGCTCTTCATGGTGCCGCAGCCGATAAAGACCGCGTCAAAATCGCTTTTCAGTTTGTCGAAGGGAATGTCTCTGCCAATTCTGGTATTGAGATAAATCTTTACGCCCAGATCCTGAATGACTTTAATTTCCGCATTGAGAACATTCTTGGGCAGGCGGTATTCGGGAATGCCGACAGCCATCCAGCCGCCCGCCACCGGCAGGGCTTCGTAAACCACCACCTCATAACCTTCAATCGCCAGGTAGTACGCACACGTAAGTCCTGACGGACCCGCGCCGACTACGGCAACTTTCTTGCCATTGCTTTCCTTCTTTTCGGGCAGGTATCGGGTATCGCTGTTGAGGTCCAGGTCCGCGACAAAACGCTTCAGATGCATGATGTCGATCGGTTCATCCACCTTGCCGCGCATACAGGCCGTCTCGCACGGATGGTTGCAGACGCGTCCGCAGACGATGGGGAAAGGGTTGTCCTGTTTGATGAGTTTGAGGGCTTCCTTGAATTTTCCATCGGCAATGAGTGCCACATAACCCTGAACACTGATATGGGTGGGACAATTGGCTTTACAGGGGGATGTCCCCAGTTTGTCTATGGCAAAACCGCTGGGAATCGCCTGGGGGAAGTGCCGGTATATTGCTTTTCTTTCGCTTAAATTGCCATTGAATGCGGCCTTGACCGTAATCGGGCAGACATTTGCGCAATCTCCGCAACCGGTGCATTTGTCCAGATTGACATAGCGGGGTGCGGACGTGAGTTTAACCTTGAACTTTCCGGGCTCTCCTTCCACGGTCTCGACGGTCCGTCTTGTCATAATGTTGACGTTCGGGTGACGGCCAACTTCGACAAGCTTGGGAGAGAGAATACAGGCGGAACAATCATTTGTGGGGAAGGTCTTGTCCAGCTGGGCCATAACACCGCCAATGCTGATCCCGTTTTCAACGAGATAAACCTTCATTCCGGAATTGGCTAAATCAAGGGAGGCCTGGATACCGGCGATTCCAGCGCCAACCACCATTACTGCACCAACTTTTTCGTTATCTTTTATCACGTGATTACACCTCGTAATTTATGTAAAAAAGCCCTGTCAAAATCCGGAAGACACAACGTCTGACCGGCGTTCGTCCGCTAACACAATTTCAGTGCCCTGTCAAGCACAGAAGATTTATTGAATTGGATTTTTGTGCTTAAGTATATGGAATGATGATTATTAATTTTTGACCAGCGTTCATTCGCTGTCGGTTTCTTTCCTTTAATGAACCGATAAAACGCTGCCAGTCATTGCCTATTCGTTCATCATTATTTTTTAAGAACCGAATTAAAAACGAATCCGGGAATGTGTTTTTTTCAACAGGAACTTCTTCTAACGGCTTTTCAGGGAAGAGAGATGATTTTCGATCATTTTCCAGAGTTCTTCCCTTCCCTTTTGCGTTTTGGCGGAAAAAAGCATCGTTACTTGTTGTGTTTTTCCTCCGAGCAATTTTTCGATCATTCTTTTTCGAGCAATCGCCTGGTTATTCGATAATTTATCCGATTTGGTCAAAATAACCGTGAAGGGGATTCGATAATATTCGAGCCAATCGAGCAAAGACAAGTCATCATCGCTTGGATCGCGGCGGAGATCCAGAATAAAAACAACCATGGCAAGGTTCTGGCGTTCACGAAGGTAGGTTTCGATCATATCTCCCCAGTCTTTTTTTACAGAGCGGGGCACCCTGGCAAAACCATATCCCGGAAGATCAACAAAAGACATGGCTTTATTGATGCTAAAAAAATTAATCAACTGCGTACGGCCGGGCGTCTGGCTCGTTTTAGCCAGCTGTTTGCGACCAACCAGCGTATTCATCAGGGATGATTTCCCGACATTGGAACGGCCGACAAAAGCGATTTCCGGCAGTGTGGCCGGAGGATACTGAGGAGGCCAGACTGCGCTTTTGATAAATTCTGCACTTGTAATTTTCATCATGTGTGAATCAGGCTGTTGTCAATTATTTCATTATTTATTTCAATTACTTACCAACAAGCTCGTTGTAATTGTCTCCACGTTAAAGATTCATCTGGGCATCCAGCCCAACTCCCTGGCATGCAGGCTCTGGATGTAAAGCCGGTCTGTGGTCTCCGTGACCGCTGTCGCCTCCGGGTACGCACCGCTCGGGTCCTGCAGATCAGCCACCACTTTGCCGTCTTCCGTAAACGCGATCACATGACCGTAGGCTTTTGGCACCGGCCACATGGCACGCGGCAGCCGCAGGGTAAGTTTGAGCAAAAACGGAGTGGAAATCTTTTCAAGTAAAGCACTACGCGGCTTTGCGAAGCCCAGCCAGATCTTGCCGTCAAGCCCGCGCATCAGGTTGTCCGGATAACCGGGTAAATTGTTCAACACCAGTTTCGCCTGGCCGCCCGGGTTGGACATATCCAGATCATTGGCGCTCACTAAAACCTTCCACACTCTGTATTTACCGGTTTCATTGACAAACAGGTATTTTTCATCCTGGCTCAAGGCCACACCGTTGGCAAAACTGAAGCCTTTTGCCACCACACGGGTTGTTTTGTTTGCCGGGTCATACTCCAGAACGCGTCCGGTTGATGACTGCTCCATGATATCCAGGATACTGGCCTCAAATGTCCCGCCCCAATCCCGGGGCGCAAAACGCATTGACGCATCACTCAGATAGATCTTGCCTGATCCGGCCACCACCACGGCATCGGCATAGCGGATGGGGTCTCCGTTTACCTGATCGGTCAATAGGGTGATTTTTTTGTCCGGGCTGATTGAAAGCAGGCCTTTAAAAGCATCGGCGGCGATCAGATTGCCGGATTTGTCAAAATCGAAACCCAGCACCCGTCCGCCTGTATTGACAAAAATTTCCTGTGCGCTCCCGTCCGGATTCATGCGCAGAATATTACCACTGGTAACGGTAGTGTAGAGCTTGCCGTCCTTGCCGATGGCAATGTGTTCAGGTCCTTCTTCCGTTCCCAGAGGAATTGTTTTAAGCCCGGCAAGCTTCGTATTGACGGCGTGCGGTCCGGTATAGCCGGCGGCCATGGGTGCCTTCCAGACGACGGGTTCAATCGGCACTGGCCAGAAAATCAAATAAGCCGCAAGCAACAACAGAATAAAAACAATGGTCAGCAGTATTTTTTTCATGAGGCCTCCTTTTCGCCGGTTACGGCAACGCCGGCAAAGCACAGCGTATATCTTTGAAAAACTTTTGCTGTACCGGCAGGTGAAACGTTCATTGAACAACCGGGCCGCCCCGCATTATGCGGCACCGGTCAACAACCTATCATTCACGTTCAAAGGAGATGCCGTATTTTTCCAGTTTGCGTTCAAAGGTGGGACGTGAAATTCCGAGGGTTTCACAGACTTCCCCTTTGTTCTTGTCTGTTTCTTTGATAATTTTCCTGATGTAGCGTTCTTCAACCTGATCAAGGGTAAGAAATTTACCCGGTTCTTCCGGCTTAAAGACTTCGGAGGTTTGATCGTCTTGCGCCGTAATCGACTGACTGTCCTTGCCCAGCTCTGGAAAATCACCGACACCCAGAACCTGACCTTTGGCCACAACGCAGGCCCTTACCAGCAGGTTTTCCAGTTCGCGGATATTCCCCGGCCATTCATAGTTCATAAATTTGTCCATCATCTCACCGGAAACGCCGATGATTTTTTTATGAAGATCCAGGTTGATTTTGGAAAGCAGATAATCAATCAAAGGCGGGATATCCTGGCGTCGCGAACGCAATGGAGGCAGGTTAATGGACACAATATTCAAACGATAATACAGATCATCCCTGAATCTTCCCTCCTTGACCATCAATTTTAGATCTTTGTTGGTGGCGGCCATGATGCGGGCATTGACTTTCACCCTGTCTTTACCGCCTACGCGTTCAAATTCCATTTCCTGTAGAACCCGAAGAAGTTTGGCCTGCAAATTGATGGACATTTCACTGATTTCATCCAGGAATACGGTGCCAAACCTTGCCAGCTCAAACTTGCCCAGTTTTCGCGCAACAGCCCCCGTAAACGATCCTTTCTCATGACCAAACAACTCCGATTCCAGAAGCGTTTCAACAATGGCTGAACAATTCACGGCAATAAACGGTTCATCGGCGGAAGTATTATTATGAATAACCTTGGCAATCAATTCTTTCCCGGTGCCGCTCTCCCCCTGGATGAGCACCGTTGTGCGGCTTTTGGAAACGGTACCGATCGTCTTGAAGATTTCCCGCATTTCATTGCCCGTGCCGATAATATCCCCGACACGGAAACTGCGTGAAGGTTCTATGAGCAGACCGTCAATTTTTTTCTCCATCTCCAGAGACTTCAGAGCTTTCTTGATCGCCAGGTCGAGTTCATCAACATTGACCGGTTTATGGATATAATCAAAAGCGCCGGCCTTCATGGCGTTGATGGTGGTTTCCATATCATGGAAAGCGGTAATCATGATCACTTTAACATTTTCATTCTCTTCCTTGAGATCTTCCAGAACGGAAAACCCATCCACATCGGGCAGGCGGATATCCAGGATCACTACATCTGAAGGCTCCTGCACATATTTATTCAAGCCGTCCGTACCGGTCAGAGCTGTTCTTACGCTGTATCCCTCTTCCGTCAGATACAAATCCAGCGTTTCCACAATCGATGCGTCGTCGTCAATAACCAGTATACTTGCCATAATTATCACCTTCGCCATTCAGGGGATTTCCGGATCATCCTGCTCTTTTACTCTTTTTCAAACTCTCGGGGTGCGGCGTCTCTCATTGCACGGCAATGTGACGCAAACCTTGGTCCCTTTATCTTTTTCACTGATGATTTCAAGTTTTCCCTGATGCACTTCCACGATTTTCAGTACCTGTGAAAGTCCCAGCCCCGTACCATATTTTTTCTTGGTAAAGAAAGGATTAAACAGATGGGGCATATCCGCATCATCGATCCCGCAGCCGTCGTCTTCCACGACGACAAGAACAGAAGGCGGCTGGCTGCCAATGCTGCGGGCGTAAATACGGATGTGCCCGTTGTTTTCCATCGCCTCAACCGCATTACGGATAACATTCACAAAGGCGTCCGTAATCATCGCCACATCCACGTTTACCATCGGGATCTGCTGGGATTCCAGTTTTATATCGATCTGTTTGTCCTGAATAATTTTTTCGCACAGGGAAACCGCGCGCTCCAGCAATTTATTGAGATCGGCAGACGCTATTTTGGGCTCCATGGGTTTTGCGAAAACGAGCACATTATTAACCAACTCCTCCAGGTGTTCAACTTCTTTTTGCGCGATCTTAAATCTTTTCAGATCATTGCCTTCCGGATTCATCCTTTTTTCCAGAATTTGCAGACTCATCTTGATGGATGAAAGGGGATTGCGTACTTCGTGTGCAATCCCGGCGGAAAGCTGACCCAGAGCGGCAAGTTTTTCACTGTTATAGAGTTTCTTTTCCAAATTCTTGTATTCCGTGATATCGCGCTGCACCAGAATGTAATGATCTGTGCCGACAACCGGGGCCGTTGTTACCATAAGATTGATCTTGCGGCCTTCCTTTGTGGTTGTTTCAATTTCATAAGGCGTAAATATTCCCTTCTTTGCATCCTCCCATTTTGCCATCACAAAATTTTCATCCTCGGGTGCGACGAACTCCAGAAAATGCCTTCCCCGAAACTCGCTGCTTGACTTTTTAAATCCTCCGCTGATGAAATTGAGAATGCCGTCTTTATCCACCTCGTAGATTTTATCCGGCAGACTTTTCACAATGGACTGCAGATAGTTATATAGCCCTTCGATCTCTCTGCGCAGTTCAATGTTTTCCCCCAGTTCATTCTGGAGCGTTTCTGCGTATTCCCGTAAAGAACGGGTCAGCTCTTCTTCGCGTGAGATATCCTGAAGCGTTTCCATGGCCGCAATGATATTCCCGTCCTCATCATAAATCGGAGCCGCCAGAAAATACATGTACCGGCTGCGACCGCCCAAATTGTCAAAATGGTCATAGGCTTCGTAAGCACCCGGCACCTTCTCCGATTTCTTGACCTTTTTTGCTCCGTAGAATTGATTGAGGCCGTCAATATCATTGTCCACGATCAAATCAACCACCATGGGCCTTTGAACGGAATAGAAGGACTTGTAATGCTGATCGGTGCCCAGCATGCTTTCGGCGGAGCATCCCGTCAATTCCACGCAGGCTCTGTTCCATAAAATGACTTTATGTTCTTTGTTGATGACAAAACTGGGAATTGGCGAACCCTCTATGATTCCATCGATGGTCTTCTTTTCTCTGAGGAGCTTTTCCTGCCAGGCTTCACGCTCTCTGGATCGTTCCCGCTCTTCTCTCATTCTTAATCTTTTGCCTTCACGGAAGGCAAAAAAGATCCCGACGACAACGAGTCCCAGGATCAGCACCAGTGAACTGAACATGGTGTAAATAAAGGTGGTTCGCACGGGGGCAATAACATTACTGTAGGGCACCGTCACCATGACATACCAGGTGGTTCCAGCAATCTGCAACGGGGAATAGGAGATAACACTTCTTAACGGTTTGTTGTTCGCCTGGAGAATTTTGGCATCTGTGTGTCTGCCGCCTTCCGATGGAAAGACGATCGTATTGCCGCGACGATCCTTCACCAGATCCCCGACGTATTTCCCAATGAACAGGGAATGAGGATGCAGCAATATCTGCCCCTGCTCATTGACCAGCCAGAGATCTCCCAGCTTATTGTCCTTGATCTGTCTTTCACACGCATCCACCAGCTGAGCCAGGGAAAAAGATATCATCCATGCGCCGGAGAAAACGTTATTTTGATCCCAGACGGGATAACCCCAGATTAAATACCGGTCTTTCGTCTGGGCAAGAGAATCGCTGGCAATATTGTCTGATAAAGCAATGGTCAGGTATTGCCTTTTGCGAAGTTTCATCGCGCTGAAATGCGTGGTCAGGTCGACGCCCGGTGTTGCGTCCTGCGGTAGAATTTTCCTGATGTTGTTATCGGCATCAAAGACCAGCACCGCATCAATCGTCCTGCCCCAGATGGAGTAAACAACGTCTAATTCACGATAATCTTCCTGGGTGAGTTTTTTCCCGTTGGGATCCAGGTACTTGAACAGAGCAATATTTCTTTCCACCTGCGAAAGAATTTCTGCTATTCGCGCCGATGCGTTTTGAGCGGATGCCAGTTGCTGACGGCTGAATAAATCAACCATCTCCTTTTCACGTGCGTGGTTCACCGTTAAAGCCAACAGCAGAATCAGAACAACAACAATAATGCTGGCAAACCAGATACGCGGGCTCAATAATTGATTCAGAAGCTTGTAGGCCTTCCTGAGCAAAATCACTTAATCTTCATTGTCCTCGTTGTTTTCTTTTTGCGAGCGCTTGATGCCTATTAAAACATAAACCAGGATTGCCGCAGTCAGGGAAATCAGCAGTTTGGCCAGACCACTTTCAATCTTTAAAAGGTATCCACAAATCAGCCAGACGATCGGGTAGGTAACGGCGGTTAAAATTTCCTGCATGGTAATCCTTTATGTTATATTTTCATGATCGTTTAAGTCTTTGTTCCGAAATCTTTTCAATCGTAACGACATTGCCTCAAAATTTCAACTGAAATATCAAAAACGGTTTCCCGTGGAAAAAAATCAGCAGGATGTTCCCCGTTTAGAAATGCTCCATTGAATGTTTTATGACAGGCGATTGAACAAAACATTAAATCGATGCTTATCTTTGACAATAAATTATTCCCCACGCAAAAGTTTTCACGGCGCGATATTTCCCTTTTTTAATATTTTTTAGAAAAATGAATCACAGTCATCTTTATAAAATCAGATGGTAATTTTTTTTATTCTCTGATTTCATAAATTAAATTTCAGAAAAAATGCCTTGCATATTCATGCCATGGCACATCTTGTGCAAGTCGACGTGACTGTCGACATGGGTATTAATTCCTCTTTGCGCGGCATTGAAAAATATGCTATGCAGGCGGAAATAAAAAATAAATTACATGTCAGGAAAGGAGACAGATAATGTCACATAAATTCGGAAAAGTATTTTTAACAGTTTTCACATCGGCAGCAGCTTTGCTGTTAACCAGCCAGTTTGCTTTCGCAGCAGAGGCGATACCGGTGGGTGGTGAATCTTACATTAAAGTCATTTTTGCAGTGGGCGCAATGATCGGCGCAGGTCTGGCCATTGGACTGGGCGCAATCGGCGCGGGCGCAGGTATTGGTAATGCGGCAAACGGCGCGTGCCAGGCTGTCGGAAGAAACCCCGGCGTTCAGGGCAAGATTATGATGGTTATGCTTGTTGGTATGGCCATGGCTGAATCCATCGCCATTTACGCTTTGGTTATTGCTCTGATCTTATTATACGCCAACCCCTTCAAGGCTTTCTTTTTGGGTTAATGCTAAACAAATTAACTATTAAACCAAGAAAGGTTAGGGGGAACTTATAATGCCAGAAACTAAAAAGGATAAGAAGTCTTTACCTATCGCAGGTGTATTCTTCCTGCTTATCGTAATCCCCTTATCACTGATGGCGTTTTTAATCGCTAACGGAATGTTCAAATTAGGGGTTACCATAAAAGAGAGAACCGTTAATGTTCTCGATGTTAAGTCTCAGGAAGATATAAAAGCGAGAGCCCAAAATACAGCAAATCAGGTTGCAAGTTTCCTCATGGAATGCAAGAAAGATTTACAGGTTGCAACCATCATTCCAGCCACTGATGTTGTATACAAACAGTTTATTGACGAAAATAAAAAGCCGCTCTGGGTCAAAGCTGACGGTAAAGTTCAGCAGGCATTGGTTCCGATATACAAAGAACTTGCTCTGATAGATAAAAACGGCAATGAGCAGATTAAAATAGTAGGGAACCAGGTCGTTCCGGCCGCGCAACTGGTCAATGTCAGTAATCCGGCCAACACAACCTATAAAAGAGAGGATTATTTTGCCAAAGCAAGAAACCTGAATAAAGGCGAAGTGTATGTCTCTCCTGTGACCGGATGGTACGTAAACAAATCGGCGTTCGACAAAGGCGGAAGATTTGATGGAGTGGTTCGATTTGCCACACCGATTTTTAACCAGGAAGGCTTCGCTGGTATGATCGTACTGTCCATGGACTATCGCCATCTGTCCCAGTTTACCGACCAGTTGATTCCAACACAGGCGGAAAGGGTATTTGAAACAGATGCGTCTTCCGGCAACTACGCTTACATGGTAGACAACCGCGGCTATGTCGTTGCCCATCCTGCTGATTATCACATTGTCGGTCTGAACAGCGACGGGACAGACGTTCCGACTCTTTCTGCCCAGAACGCAAAAGACCTGGCCCAGAAAGGTGCTGAAGCGCTGAATATGTTCAACATGGGATTTTTGGATCCTAATCTGTTTACCATCGCGAAAGACGCAGCCGCCGGGAAAACCGGAATTGTAACCTATAAGTTCGGCGGATTGACGAAGTTTGTCGCCTATGCGCCGATTAAATTTTATGCGTCAAACCTTCCCGAACCCACAGGCTTTGGCTGGGTAGGTCTGGGACTGGAAGTTGAAAAATACAACGAGGAAGCAGCAAAGGTATCGAAGAGCATTGAGAAGGAATCGAAAGCATGGACTGCGACCGTTATTCTGGTCCTGATTGTTGCCATGGTTCTTTTGTTCTTCATTATGCTGATACTGGTTCGTGGAATTTCCCGTTCCTTGAAGTCGGAAATTCCAGAAGGCTCCGAGGGTGATTTATCCGTGTTCAACGATGATGATGACGACGATAAATAACCGAGTTTAAACAACTGAAAAAAAAAGGGCCGGATTTCGATTCGGCCTTTTTTTATTTACCTTGACAACCATAAGTTTTTTCTTAATGATAATTCATATTTTATCTCAAAGGAGAGTAAAATGGAATTTATTGCGAGCCTGTTTCCTATCTTGCATCTGGTCATTTTAATTGCCGGTGTTTTTCTCCTTGTCTTTGTTAAAAGAAAGTACCCGAAAGTCCATAATTTTGAACTCATCCTTGTATTTATCCTGTTTTTCGTTCTGGTGGCGATCTTTACAGAGCCAGGGCTGGAGTTGCTGAAAAAACTTATCCTTCATATTCAAATAGAGAAATAAATAAAACATGACAAATAACACTGGCAAGGATCAGGAAAATGAAAAGATCATGCCAAAAGAAAAACCTCTGATAAGCAATAAACAATTCAGTCAGTACAATAGTATTCTGGTATTATCTGCATGGGGACTGGCGATGGTTGTTTCCTCGTTCCTGTTCCTGTATCTTGGTTATCTCGTAGATGAAATCCTTGGCACAACACCGAATTTCATGTTGAGTTCATTCACCCTGGCGATCGGTCTGTGTATCTGGAGACTTTATAAAGAGGCAAAAAAAAGAGGAATCGGTCTATAGGTGTATTATCCATCATCCATTTCGCAGCAAGCGGTCAAGGCATGGCATGAACATTAAGGCTATCAAAGCAAGTGAAGCATTTACGTTCATCCCGCGTAAGCGGGATGAAACAGGCACAGGAGAAGACCATAAGCCGAGTTCTGTTCCGCGTTTCGGTTACCCTGGACGCGGCGATGATCATTCATCTGGGACGGCAGTTGCCTGCCGCCTCTAGCGACACTACCCGAGAACATCAGGCGGGCCGCCCTTAAACGTTCTCCTATTTGGTCTTGCTCCGGATGGGGTTTACCATGCCTTTTCCGTCACCGGAAAAGCGGTGAGCTCTTACCTCGCCATTTCACCCTTACCCACCATCGGCGGGCGGTATATTTTCTGTGGCACTTTCCTTAGGGTCGCCCCCAGTCGCCGTTAGCGACCATCCTGCCCTGCGGAGCTCGGACTTTCCTCCAACAGATTAAAATCTGCCAGCGATCATCTGATCTTCTCCTGCCTGAATAAGTAATTTACAATGTATTTGAATTTCTTTCAAGATATCTTCTGGTGAGTATCGATAGCCAGATTCGCCAGTTTATCCGCCAGGGCATTGTGGCAGCGCAAAACATGTCTTACCGGAGATGATTGGAATGAAGAAAGCAGGCTGCGGACCTCCTGCATTAAGATTTTCAAATTCTCATTCTTGACCTTGTAGGAACCGTTGATCTGATTGGCCAGTAATTCCGAATCCAGATAAATTTCCAGATTCTTGTAACCGCAAGCCAATGCGCCTTTCAGACCGAGAATCAGTGCCTGATATTCGGCGATATTATTCGTACATTGTCCCAGATACTGACTGCCTTCCCACAGAACATGACCACTGTCATCGGTAATCACTGCACCTGCACCGCCAATGCCCGGATTGCCGCGACAGGCACCGTCACTGAATAATTTCACCTTTTGATTTTCCATAAAAAGCTACGATGATTTTTCCTGATTTTGAAAATACATGATCCGGTTACAGTTTGGACAACTGAGCAAATCATTTGATCGCTGCAGTTCGTTATACAATTGAGGGGGAATATTCATGTGGCAGCCGCTGCAGACCGCTTTCCAGACAGGAATCACACCGATACCGTTATTTCGTTTTCTTATCCTCTCGTATTGGGCCAGCAGATCAGCAGGAATACTTTTTGCTAAAACGGCCCTCTTTTCCGTCCAGGTTACTGTATCCGCATCAATAGCATTGAGATCATCCTCAATGATTTTCATTTCTTTCTCATGATTACTTTCAGCCTGCTTTAATATTTCCTCATCTTTTTTCACCAGGACAATAAGCTTATCCATTTCTTCCATAAAAGCAATGATACGGGACTCCAGATCACTTTTCGTCTTTTCAGAGGTTTCAATTTCCTTTAGCATGGCCTGATACTCTTTATTGTTTTTCACCTCCAGGAGCCTTTCCCTGGTTTTGACCATCCCGTCGCTTAGCTTTTTGACATTTGCCTCACCCTCAGCCCGCTGTGTTTTGAGTTCTTCATATTTTCTCTTATTTTGCTCAACGCCTTCCTTATAAAGTCTAAACTCTTCTTCCATCTTGCAGATTTTCTCCGGAAGTTTGACTTTTTTTGAAGACAGTTTGACCAATTGTGAATCACATTCCTGCAGATTGATTAATAATGCTATTTTCTCTTTCAACGATCATCTCCTCCATTTTTAAGCAATAAAAAAATGCACCTTTTCGGGGTGCATTTTTAGATCATCTGGCTTTGCGTCTGGTTCTGTGTGCCGTGCAAAGACAATTTTAATTGTCTATCCACGGCAGTACAGTCATATGCAGCGTCGCAACAACTCCTTGCTTGTGAAAAAAGTGTTTTTTCTGCACGCATAAAGCCTCTCATTTCAGTAAAAATCTGGTGGGCCCACCTGGGATCGAACCAGGGACCTACCGGTTATGAGCCGGTGGCTCTACCAATTGAGCTATAGGCCCGCCCTTGATCATTCGGTTTGCGGTTTCTTTACCTGTCCGTCATCCATACCGCGACGGCACCGCTAATGAACACAGAATTTGTGCGGATCGAACCGGCATCGGGTTTGTGAGATATACCGTATTGGGCCGGTTGTCAATACTATTTTGATGCGCGCTTTCTGGATGAATTCTTTGTTTTTTTCGGTATTTCCTCTTCCATGATCTCCTGTTCCTCAATCTCGGGCTCCACAGCATCAACGCTCAAATTTTCATCCGGAACCGGCAGACCTACCCTGTCACTGATTCCGAAGCGCATTCGCAGAACCTTCTCTTCACGTGGCGTGAGCGTAGACAAAATTTTGCGTGTCTGATCAGCCAGATCCATGCTGATGGTGGCTTCCGAAGGAGACATGATTTTTTTATCTTCAATAAAATCACCAAGATGACTGTCCTCTTCCTCCCCAATGGGGGTTTCCAGAGAAATGGGTTCTTTGGCAATTTTTAACACCTTGCGCACTTTTTCCAACGGATATTCCATTTTATTGGCAATTTCTTCAGGAGTCGGTTCACGCCCCAGTTCCTGCACCAGGTAACGTGATGTCCGGATCAGCTTGTTAATTGTTTCAATCATGTGTACCGGGATCCGGATGGTACGCGCCTGATCGGCAATGGCGCGCGTAATCGCCTGACGGATCCACCAGGTCGCGTACGTAGAAAATTTGTATCCTCTCTGGTATTCAAATTTATCCACAGCTTTCATCAACCCGATATTTCCCTCCTGGATCAGGTCAAGAAACTGCAGACCGCGATTTGTATATTTCTTTGCAATGCTGACGACGAGCCGCAGATTGGCCTCCACAAGTTTCCTTTTGGCGACTTCCGCCTTGGCTTCGCCGTATTCGATAGAATCCACCACATTCTTTAATGTGGCCGTAGGGATTCCAACCTCTTTTACAATTTGTTTGATTCGTTTTTGCGCTTCCGCAATTGAGTCATGACTTCGATGCAGCCAGTCAACGGATACTTTCGCTTCTTTCGCGGCTTTTTTCTCATCCTGTTTGGATTTCCTCATTTTAGACCAGCTCTTTTCCAGCTGCGTCAGAGTCAGTCCTGATTCCTTTTTAAACTGGTTAATCACCCGTTCTGAGCGTTCAATTTCATCCGTATGGGATCTCAAACGGGCCATAAAGCGGTGAATTTGTTTCTTACTGAAACGAATTTTGCGGCAAAGGATAATAATATTTTTGGTGTTTTTTTCCAGTTCTGCCGTCAGCAACTGACGCTGCTTGGGTTTGATGGTTTTGGACTTCAGCTTTTCTCGTATAACGTCGTTCCGGTCGCTGAAAAGACGAATTCGCGCAATCAACTTGAGCACGCGCTCCTTGTGCTCATCTTCCTCCATGAATCCTTCTTCGTCCTCGATGTTATCCACCACGTTTTTAACTCGAATTTCACCGGATTCCAGTTTTTCACCAATACTCAAAACTTCGGCGATGGAAACCGTCAAACTGAAAATCGCCCACATGGTCTCACGGGCGCCTTCCTCGATTTTTTTTGCAATCTCCACTTCTCCTTCACGACTCAAAAGGGAAACTAAGCCCATCTCCCTCAAATACATTTTCACCGGATCGCCGGTTTTTCCAACACCGGGAACCAAGGCCAGGGCCTCGGAAAATTTGGACGGCAAAGCATCTTCCACCGGTTTTTTTACCACCAGTTTTTCACCCTGCTCGGTGTCAATGATATCGATGTTCTTTTCGCCGAACAACATGATGATATCATCGATCTGGTCCGAAGAATTAACATCCGGCGGCAACATGTCATTGACGTCATCGTAGGTTAAAAATCCCTTTTCTTCCCCCAGTGAAAGTAGTTTCTTGAATTCATCAGACTGGATCTGTTTGGCCATCTGGCAACCCCCAAAATTCATTATTGGTTAGTATAGTTGTTTTTCTTCCCTCATCAGATTCTGCTTTTGAAAAATAAGCTCCCGCGTCAGTTCCCCGTCACCGTTCTCCTGCGCCTGCCTCAATTTCAGCTGAACCATTCGTTTCTGTTCTTTGTACCATTTTTCCCTGATTCTGCGGACGTTATCCTCAAAGTTGCGATCTACCATACTCTCATCGGTCGGAGGGGCTTCAATACTTAACCTGTATATACTTTCCCGAAGCGGTGTGTCTTCGTCCGATGGCAGAATCATGTTAATGTCTATGTAGCCAAGGAGCTTATAGGTCTCGATAATTTTATCACCAAGTTTTTGAAGTGAAGGCTCCAAAAAATAATTTAATGTTTTTTCCCTTTCTACATACAGCGTTTTTTGCGGATATTCCAGCATCAGCCTGATGAGGTTCATTTCAAGCGGATTCAGTTTTATTGCGTCCGAACGTTTGTGGACCGCGGGGCCCGTCTGTTGGGATTTACCCGTCTTGCGGTGTGCCTCTTTTTTCAACAGGGTCTGGTCAATCCCCAATCTCTCCGCAATGCGCTTGATGAAAAGATTTTTTTCAATCTCATCGTCTATTTTCCCCACGAATTCCATCGCGGTTCTCACAAGGTCGCGGTTTTCCTCAAAGGTCCTGCCGTCTCCCAAAACGTTATCAATATAATAATCACTGATGGCCGGCGCGGCGGCAATCAGTTCCTCAAGTTTTTCTTTCCCGAACTGTTTGATGTAATCATCCGGATCACAGCCTCCGGGAAGAACCAGGGCCCGGGCATGCATCTTCGCCCCGAGAAACAGCTCCAGAGAACGGTCCAGCGCTTTTCTTCCCGCTTCATCCGGATCGAAGAGCGCCACAACATCCTGCGTATAACGGCGCAAAAGCTCCAGATGATCCCGTGTCAGCGCTGTGCCCAGTGTGGCAACCACATTGCGGACCCCCGCGTTCCAGAGCGATATGGCGTCAAAATATCCCTCGACAATCAGGCAAAAACCGCTCTGGCGGATTGCCTCTCTGGCCCGAAAAAGGCCATACAGATTTTTGCCTTTGGTATAAACCGGAGATTCCGGCGAATTCAGATACTTCGGTTCACCTTCCCCCAGAATCCGGCCACCAAAAGCAATGACCTCGCCAAAAATATTTTCAATCGGAAAAATCAGACGCCCCCGAAAACGATCGTAGAAGCGTCCTTCTTTACCGGCAACGACAAGACCGGCCTGCTCGGCCAGTGCCAGGGACAGACCGCTGGCTTCCATGTAATCCGTCAAAGAACGCCAGGTGTCCGGCACGTATCCGAGACGGAACTGCTTTACGGTCTCATCGGTAACGGACCGTTTCTGCAGGTAATCCCGCGCAACCTGACCCGCCCCAGACGACAGATTGCGGACAAACTGCTGCGCCGCCCTCAAATTCAACTGAATAATCTCATCGCGCAGGGAATTTTTTTCACCGTCTTCCCTGCCGAACATCCGGACAGGCAGGACAACACCCGTCTTTTCCGCGAGCTGTTTAACGGCTTCCGGAAAACTCTTGTTGGCAATTTTCATCAGCAGGGTAATGACATTGCCGCCTTGACCACAGCCAAAACAGTAAAATATCTGCTTCTCGCGGTTGACGGTAAATGAAGGCGTTTTTTCCTGATGAAAAGGACACAGCCCCAGATAATTTCTGCCTGCCTTTTTCAGCGTCAGGTATTCGGAGGCAAGCTCGACAATATCCACCCTGCTTTTTATTTCTTCAATCTTGCTGTCATCAAAACGCACCAATGATCGCCTTGCCCCTTTTATATTCTTCCTCAGGCCGTATGGATAAAACCACTATTGGGATAAAAGTGCCTTCACTTTTTCGCCCGCGGCTTTCCCATCCGCCTTGCCGGTAATCTGCGGCATCAAGACCTTCATAACCTTGCCCATATCCTTAACGGACACGGCACCGACATCGGCAATCGCTTTCCTGATGAGCGCTTCCACGTCAGCATCCGACATTTGCTCAGGCATGAATTCCTGCAGGATTTTTAACTCCGCCTCTTCCTTTTCCACCAGGTCCTGTCTTCCACCTTTGGCGAATTGCTCAATGGAATCTTTTCTCTGCTTTACCAGTCCGGACAGTATCTGCATGGTTTCTGTTTCGTTGAGCGCCCGCATGAGTTCGATTTCCTTGTTGTGCAGCGCCGTTTTCAGCATACGTAAAGCTGAGAGCCTGATTTTATCTTTGGCCTTTGCCGCTGATACCATTTCTTCATTGATCCTGGCATTCATATCCATGATAACTTCCCTCAATTTACCCTAACTGATCTTCCAGTTTCCTGCCGCCGAGCAGGTGCATATGCAGATGAAATACAATCTGCCCACCGTCGGCATTGCAGTTCACAACCGTGCGGAAACCTCCGACGGCCACATTTTTTATTTTAGCGACTTTCTGCGCCGCCGTAAACAACTGACGTGAAATGACCTCCTGGTCTGTATCAACATCCATCAGCGTAGCGATATGTTTTTTCGGAATAATGATAACATGCACGGGCGCCATTGGCTGAATATCATCAAAGGCCAGAACGGCGCCATCTTCGTAAACCTTCGTGCAGGGAATGTCCCCGTTGATAATTTTACAAAAAATACAATCTGACATATTTTCCTCCCTTCCCCTGATTCTATGAGGTCGCGCGTGTCCTGGCGATGGCGTCTTCCAACGCAATCGCACCCGTGTATAGCGCGCGGCCGATAATCACGCCAAAGAAAGAGCAGTCACGGACAGCCATCAAACGATCAATGTCCGCTAGTGTGGCCACACCGCCGGACGCAATCACAGGGATGGTTACCGCCCCGGCAAGGGCCGCGGTCGCCTCCACATTGACACCCGTTTCCATGCCGTCGCGCCGAATGTCCGTATATACGATGGCCTGAATCCCGCAGTTTTCATAAGAGCGCGCCAGCTCAACCGCCTGATGGCCGGTCTTTTGTGTCCACCCGCGCACAGCAACCCGGCCATCCAGTGCATCGATCCCCAGAATAATTCTACCGGGATGGACACGGGCAGCCGTCTTAACAAATTCTTCATCCTGGATCGCTGCCGTGCCGAGAATCACACTCGACACGCCGTTGTCCAGATAATAATTAATCGTCTCCATACTGCGAATACCGCCGCCGACCTCAACCGGCACGGAAACGGATTTTGCAATTTCACAAATGACGGGGGCGTTCTTCGGCAGTCCGGCCACGGAACCATCCAGATCAACAAGGTGAATCCGCTCAGCGCCTTTTTCAGCCCAGCGTTTTGCCATATCCGCGGGGTGATCCCCATAGACGGTCACACGGTCAAAATCACCCTGTGCCAAACGGACGCATTGTCCATTTCTGATATCAACCGCGGGAATGATGATCAACACAAACTCCTTTGAAAAATGCTTCAGATCAGGCCATGTTCCTGGCACACTTTATCCACCCGAATTATGGCCCAAAGCCTGAAAACGTTTTGAATACCTCATCAACCCCAAGTTTCGTTAATTGATGCGCGTTCACCCACCTGGCACCGCCTTTGACAAAAGAAAAAACCTCGTAAACATTTTCCGTTAAAGATCTTTGTGTTTTATCAAAAACCCCTCGCCACAGGGTGGTACCATCCTTTACGGAGATGAGGTGAATCTCAAAAGCAACCGATGCGGGATGCTCGGTGGAATAGGCATAACCAACTCTTTCACGGTAACGATAAACGAACCCGACAGCCACAACATCCGCGTGCAGTTCATTTCCGACCTTCAGGACCTTCTCCATCATGGGCTGCTTTTCAGAACCGGCGTTGACCTGATCATAAATTTTTTCCGTTTTTTCCGAAGGAATGATTACCACATCTTTTAAATTGCTCAACTTGTCCGTAAAAATTTCCTCAAGAACCCTTTGGGCACCATTGACAACGGTCCCACCTGGATTGATGCTGCCGCAAATCGGGCACCGGACTGTTGACGATCCGTCTGCAGGCGTCACCGATTGAAAAGGAATGACCGCCAGGCGTTTCGTGACAGCAGCACCGGGAGAAGCGGTTTGAGAAGGCCCCGTTTTTTCTTCGGCCTGGAGCGATAATGTCGCCAGAAAAAAGAACCCCAAAACCACCAACGCTAACGACCATTTTTTGATCCGGGAGATATTTTTCAATTCAGAAAACCTGGCCTTTCTATCAGAGCATTCCTTTGGTGGACGGAATCCCTGATATTTCCGGGTTGATATTCACAGCCTGCCGTAACGCGCGTCCAAAAGCTTTAAAAACCGCCTCGATGATGTGGTGGCTGTTGCTCCCATACGCAAGATTGATGTGCAGCGTGATGCCGCTGTTATCCGTGAAAGCCTTAAAAAATTCCTTTACCAGGGCCGGGTCGAAACCTCCAATTTTCCGGCGTTCGTACCGGACCTTGTAGATCAGGTAAGGACGGCCGGAAATGTCGATATGGACATGACAAAGGCACTCATCCATCGGCAGCGAAATCGAACCGTATCGATTAATTCCCGTTTTGCTTCCCAGCGCCTGACCTACTGCCTGTCCGAGACAGATGCCCAGATCTTCCACGAGATGATGATCGTCAATCTCGGTATCGCCTTTGCTTTTAATCCCCAGCTTGAACCGGCCATGAAGCGCAAACAGATCCAGCATGTGATTCAAAAAGGGAATCGACGTGTCAATTTTTCCGCCCTCAGGTTTATCCAGATCAATATCCAGCACAATATCTGTTTCCGTTGTTTTGCGGACTACTTTCGCTTTTCTGGCCATGCCTTTCCTCCGGATCAAATGACTTTGTTTAAAGGATACTCAATAATACCTTCCGCTCCTGCTTCGAGCAGACGCGGAATCAGGTCGCGAACTACGCCTGTATCAATCACAGACTCGATGGCAAACCATTCTTCGGAATAGAGGCTGGAAATAGTCGGGGCTTTAAGCGAAGGCAGAAGTTTCATTACGCGATCCAGATTCGCCTTGGAAACATTCAGTTTCATACCGACTTTGCCCATCGCCAGCAAGGACCCGTTCAGGAGAGTCCGGATCTGTTCTATCTTTTTACGCTTCCAGGGATCATTCCAGGCCGCACGATTGGCAATCAGCTGAGTATTGCTCCTCATCAGCTCATGAACAATCCTTAATTTGTTCGCACGGATGGTTGACCCTGTCTCGGTCACTTCCACAACCGCATCTACCAGGCCGTCCACAACCTTCGCTTCCGTGGCCCCCCAGGAAAATTCCACACTGACATTGATCTTTCTTTCGGCAAAGTAACGCTTGGTAAAATTGACCAGCTCGGTGGATATGTGCTTCCCTTCCATATCTTCAAGCGAGCGGATGGGTGAATCCTGACGAACCACCAGCACCCATCTTGCCTGACGCGTGGAGACCTTGGAATAGACCAGGTCCTGCACGGCCACAACATCCGAATTATTTTCCAGAATCCAGTCGATACCGGTTAACCCCAGATCCAGGTGACCATCTTCAATATAGCGCGACATTTCCTGCGCCCGCACCAAATTGCAGGTAATTTCCTCATCATCAATGTCGGGGAAATAACTGCGGGAATCATAGGTGATCCGCCACCCAGCCCTTTTAAATAAATCAACCGTGTTATTTTCCAGACTGCCCTTGGGGATACCCAACTTTAATACGTTCATTTATACACATCCTTCGGATCAAATACTTTTTCTCCCACAACAATAAGCTCACCGCCTTCAAGTTTCCGGTAAAAACAGGATCGGTGCCCCGTGTGACAGGCCGCCCCTCCCAATTGTTCCACCTGAAGCAAAATGGTGTCGTCATCACAATCGATGAAAATATTTTTAATAATCTGCACATGGCCGGAACTTTCACCTTTCAGCCATAATTTTTGTCTGGAGCGGCTCCAGAAAGTCGCTTTCCCGGATTTCAGGGTAGCTTCCCACGATTCCCGGTTCATATAGGCCAGCATCAATACATCTTTTGTTTCAGCATCTTGAACGATGGCCGGGATCAGCCCGTCGCTTTTATTGAAATTCAGATCCATTCATTTCATCCTTAATTAATTGACGTGTTATATGCACTGCTTTAATAAACTTTATTATCTAGATGATGCCCTTTATTAAATCAAGCAATATTTTATCTCCATGATCATCTATTTCCGGCTTGCCCAACTATGGTATTCATGATAGATATTCGCAAATTATAATTGAACCGATTTGTAAGTCAATTGTCCGGAGGTTGCATTATGTCTTTGCTGACGGTAGGAGTCGGCACCGCTATTTTTGGACTGATCAGCTTGATTTTCTGGTGGACCGATTTTTTAACCATTATCAGAGGCGCCCTGCCGATTTTTCTTCTTTTGGGTGGTGCACTGGCTATCTATGTGGGTTTTGATGAAATACAGGATAAAATCCGTGAAGAAAGACAGAGGCAGGATGAAGAGCTGGAAAAGGCAAGAGAAGAAATTGAATCGGCCAGAGCCCAGGCTGAACGTTACCGCGAAGAACTGGATAAACTGAAGGTAGAAAAACACTAAAAACAGGGTCCTGGCAGCATGAAACATAAAATCAACTTGACACAGCCGGTCAAATCAAATATTACCCCAAGGCAATACAGCGTTATGGACGACAGTATGCATAATTTTTCCATAAGCAAGTCCTCACCTTATTGCATCTATATGTATTGATGCCTGCTTGCCCCCGCAAAACTTAAGGTAAGCAGGCTCACCAAAAATCACAAACAGAATTTTGCATATTGAATCATCAAGAGCGACGGGGTTTTTTTATCAAAAAAAACAGAAAAGGGGGAGAATTAGGACAAATGAAAAAAAGGTCTTTTTTCGTGAGAGTATCGTTATTTACAGCATTGTTTGTCACGTTTTTGTTCGGGTCCAGTGTAATGGCACAGACCACTTTAACTTACAGTATCTTTTTCCCGGCCACACATGCCCAGGCCAAAGCCGGTGAAAGCTGGGCCAAGGAAATAGAAAAACGCACCGGCGGCAAGGTTAAAATCAACATTTTTACCGGAGGCTCGTTGACACCTGCCGATCAATGTTTTGATGGTGTTGAAAAGGGAATTTCTGATATTGGCATGTCCTGCTTCGCATACACGAGGGGCCGGTTGCCGCTTCTGGAAGCCCTGGATCTGCCGATGGGATACCCCAACGGTATGGTTGCCACCCTGGTCGCCAACGACTTTGTAAAAAGAATGCAACCAAAAGAACTTGACGGAGTCAAGGTCCTCTATCTGCATGCTCACGGTCCCGGCCTTTTACATACTCAAAAACCCGTTAATAGCCTGGCGAATATGAAAGGAATGAAGATACGATCCACAGGCCTTTCCGCCAAGATCGTGGAAAACCTGGGTGGCGTCTCCGTCGCCATGCCGCAGGGTGGAACGTACGAGGCCCTGCAAAAGGGTGTCGTGCAGGGCACGCTGGCCCCGATGGAAACACTGAAAGGCTGGAAACAGGCACAGGTTGTCAAGTACACTACCGACTGCACCAACATCGGCTATACGACCGCCATGTTTGTTGTCATGAACAAGAAAAAATGGAATTCGCTCCCTAAAGATATCCAGAAAGCATTCGATGATGTCAGCCAGGAATGGATTGCCGTTGCCGGCAAAGCCTGGGATGACGCTGACGTGGAAGGATATAAGTACTCCGCAGAACTCGGCAATAAAGTGATCAAATTGCCGGCTGCCGAAGAAGCAAAATGGGAAGCAGCCGTCAAACCGGTAACAGAAAAATATATCAAAAACGCGGAAAGCAAGGGTCTGCCGGGCAAACAGGCAGTAGCAGAAGTGAAAGCATTGATCAAGAAACATTCCAAGGTCAAAAAATAACGGACTTCCTTAAGTCATGCTTAGTCCTGTAAAAAATCTCTCACGCGCAGGCAAGGCTTTTAACATCCTTGCCTGCGCGGCTGTTGTCGCCATGATGCTGCTGTCCGTAGCGGATGTAATTCTACGGATATTCGGCAGGCCTATCCCCGGAACGTACGAGCTGGTAGGATTTCTGGGGACCATCGTCGTATCCTTTGCCCTGGCATTCACTTCCATAGAAAAAGGTCACATTGCCGTTGAGCTTCTGTTTGAAAAGTTTCCTCAGAGAGTACAGCTGGCCATTGAATCGTTCGGCAATTTGATTGGCGCGCTGCTCTTCGGTGTCATTGCTTATCAGGCCGTCCTTTACGCAATGGATCTGAAAAACAGCGGTGAAGTTTCGGCAACCCTGCAAATGCCGGCTTACCCTTTTATCTATGGGATTGCCGCAGGCTGTGCCCTGCTGTGTCTTCTTCTGATCACCGAATGCATAAAATCTTTCCGAAGGACCATTGACCGATGACCCCCACCATGATCGGCCTGATTGGCTTTGCCGCACTGATTATTCTGATGTTCTTGCATGTACCGGTGGGATTTGTCATGGCGCTCGTCGGTTATCTCGGGTTTGGTTATATTGTTTCCTGGAGTGCCGCGTCCAACCTGCTCATTCGCGACTTTTATTCCACCTTCAGTGCTTACAACCTGACCGTGATTCCCCTGTTTGTCCTCATGGGACAGGTTGCCTTTCACTCCGGAATCAGCCGTCGTCTTTTCAATGCAGCCCATAAATTTTTCGGGCATCTGCCGGGCGGCCTGGCAGTCGCCACCATCGGCGCCTGTGCCGGTTTTTCCGCTGTCTGCGGCTCCACCAGCGCGACCGCGGCAACCATGGCCTCCGTCGCTCTGCCGGAAATGAAGAAATACAAATACGATCCCGCATTGGCCACCGGTGTTGTAACTGCGGGAGGCAGCCTGGGAATTCTTATACCGCCCAGCACCATTTTCATTATTTACGGAATCATGACCGAACAGTCTATCGGTGAACTGTTCATGGCCGGAGTCATTCCCGGAATTCTATTGTCCTGCTTCTTTGTTCTTTCTATCTTAATCTGGACGTTCTTCCGCCCGGAAATTGGACCGCGCGGCCCGAAAAGCACATGGAGTGAAAAGATCAAATCCCTGTCCGGTCTTATTGAAACCCTTCTCCTGTTTATCCTAGTCATGGGCGGCCTTTTTGCCGGATTTTTCACACCAACGGAAGCAGCGGGAGTGGGGGCTTTCGGCACCATCATTATCGCTCTGGTCGGCCGCAATCTGACCTGGAAAGGTTTTGTAAACGCGCTTTATGACACGACGCGTATTTCCTGTATGATCTTTGTGGTGGTTGCCGGCGCCACGGTATTTGGACATTTTCTGGCTGTTACGCGTATCCCCGCTGATATCGGAACTTTTGTTTCCGGGCTGCAGCTCCATCCCATGATCATCATGGGTTTCATCATTCTGATTTACCTGTGCCTCGGCTGTCTGATGGATTCTCTGGCCATGATCATGCTCACCATTCCCATTATCTATCCAGTTATCCTCAGCATGAATTTTGACCCAATCTGGTTTGGCGTCATCATTGTCATCGTTGCCGAAATGGGGGTGATCACCCCTCCGGTTGGAATTAATGCCTATGTTGTAGCAGGCGTCGCCCGTGACGTACCGCTGCATGTTGTTTTCAAGGGATCATTGCACATGCTTTATGCCATGATTGCACTGGCCGTTCTTCTGTTGATTTTTCCGAACATTGTAACCTTCCTGCCGCAGATGTTGAAATAGGTAGATAGGCTGTAGGCTATTAGACTGTTAGATTCCAAGGATTGTAGTGAAAATAAAACCCCGCTTTGTTGGCGGGGTTTTATTGTTTGGGTCAGAAAATTAATCTAGGCGAATTCACCGGGCGGAATAACCGACTTGCCCGATTTTTGTTTTGCCGCATTCAGACGGTTTCTTAACATCTCCATGATAGCGTGAAATTCCGAAGGGATATTTTCCTCTTCCGCATAGGCTTTTTCCACTCGATCCAGTTTCTCAAGGAACTTGTCCACCCGGATGGCAAACAGTTTGTCATAAACATCTCGCGTGAATTTCTTGCCGAAAATCTGGACAAAGAGCTTTGCGACATCTTCATACTTGGGAATATAGCCGATCGGCGTCTCGATGGCGGTGTACTCGCCATGGATCCGGCCTTCCATCCACATGAGCCAGACTTTCTTATCCACCTTGTCGTTGATGAACTTTCCATCTTCCTTCAGGAAGTAATTAGTCGAAAAGATCAGCGGTTTGACAATCAATCGTTCACCGAATTTCAGGTGGTTGGAAAGGTAGGTCCCCAGCGGGACGACCAGAAAATCCAGGTTGGCCATGGGAGAAAGCTCCCGTACGCCCACCGCTCCAATCGTGGCCGCCGTGGTTTCCGATTCCAGCGACGCACCGATAAACATGCCATGCGCCCAGTCAAAGCTCTGGTAAACAGGAACAGATGTATCGGAATCACGACCGCCGTAAATGATGCCGCTGACCGGAACACCATCGGGATCATAGAGTTTGGGGTCCACGTTTTTCAGTTCACTGAGGCGTATCGTATAGCGGGCGTTTTTGTGCGACGGCAGAATTTCATTTCCCTTGTCGTCTTTCTTTCCCTTCTTCCACTCCCCGGAGAAATTCTCGCCTTCATCGGGAAGAATCTGCCCCATCCCCATCCAGTATGGCTTATCATCCTTCACCAGCACGTTGGAAAAAATCAGTTCGCGTGGCGTGGTAAGCGCTTCATAAATCACCGGATCATCGATGGGATTGACATCTTCGATAATACCAAAGATACCCTGTTCAATATTGACCGCGTAAGCTTTGCCGTCATCGCTATGCCGGATGTAAGCGATATCGTCCCCGACAATCTGCTGACCCGGAACCATGGCGGTGGAAGTCTTCCCGCAGGCACTGGGAAACGCGCCGGTAAAATAGGTCACCCGTTTCTTGCCTTCCGGTTTCACTCCCATGATGAACATGTGCTCCGTCAACCAGTCTTCCTTATTGGCTTTATAAATGGCCAGCCGAAGCGCCAGTTTTTTTAAGCCCACACTGTTTCCTGCATACTGGTTATTCACCGTCAGAACTTTCTTGCCCAGGACGTCGATATAAATCCGCCGGTCTTTGATGTTCTTTGTGTTGCCCCGCTCATCGAGTTCTCCCGCCGAGTGAACCAGGTAGAAGAAATCATCCGAACCGTTCAGCGTTTTAAAATGTTCGTACCCAACCCGGTAGAGCAGATCTTCACTGTGGGAAACATAAGCGGAATCGGTAATCTGAAGCGCGGCAATGGAGAAACGTGAATGAAGCGGCCCCAGGCAGAAGAACCGGACAAAGCATTCCTTGCCCTTCATGATGCCGTCCATAATTTGATGGACTTCCTTAAGGCCTTCCTCCCGGTCTTTGACATCGATAATTTTCGACACTTTCATGTCCGGGGTAACCAGCAGGCAGGTGTTCTTTTTATCACGCCCCTGATCGTAAAAACTGTCGAAATGAATGGTGTGACCCGGCATGGCCAGCTTTTTCTCTTCCCCCAGTTCCAGCGCCTGCTGACGTACGTAACCGATATCGGGGAAGCTGTCTGTAATGACGGATACTTTGGCCGGCTTGCATAAATTCACATATTCCTCGACGATCCTTTCCACATTCGGATTGTTGAGTTGTCTGATTTTCTGAAGATTTTCTTCGCTCAGTATTTTACTATCAATATTCAATTGTTGTCCTCCCTGTCTGACTTTCTTGATTTCAATTATCGGGC
This sequence comes from Deltaproteobacteria bacterium ADurb.Bin151, assembly GCA_002070455.1. GTDB lineage: Bacteria > Desulfobacterota > Syntrophia > Syntrophales > Smithellaceae > UBA8904. The sequence continues at coordinate 11,517 of MWDG01000003.1, read as the reverse complement.
ACATCAATGCCTGGAAACAGGCATTTTACCACACGCAGTGACATTAGGATTGGAGTTTGAATCGCCGTCATCCCGAAAACGGCGGCAACCAGATGCAGACATCCATTTACGGCGGCAACTCTAAAGGACAATGAACTAAAAATCAATAAATATTTCTTTGGGCAGCATCCATTTGCTGTCTGACGAAATTAACGCTTTTTCGGAATAATTTCAACATGAAAGGCAAGGATTTTTCCAGATTCAGAACATTGAAATTGTTGTGGGCAAAAGTGAATTGCATGGCACCCCCTATCCTTTCTGTTTTATTTCCTCGCGAGTTTTTTCAGGCCAAACGTTTTGCTCATCAAGTGGTCGAACTGGTCAGCCGGCAATGCGGCAACCAGCGGCAGCTGGGTCGATTGCCTGCCCAGACGAATCACTTTGGGAATCGTTTTGAGAAAAAGTGAATCAACAAGTTTCCGGGAAAATTCTTCCGCCGTTGTTGGATTCTTCTGTGAAGATGTGGCCCGCTCCTGAATGTATACGGCCACCGGCGCATAGACAGAATCTTCCCGAAGTTTGATGCTGTTGGAGGCTGCCTCTCCAAATTTGGATTTGATCGCCCCCGGCTGCACGGTGACCACGGCAATACCGAAAGGCGCCAGTTCAATGCGCATGGAAACGGAAAGCAGGTTGACTGCAGCTTTTGTGGCGCAATAGGCCCCCGCAAACGGTGTGGCGCAGATGCCGGAAACACTCGCGATATTGACGACCAGGCCGGATTTTCGTTCAATCATTTGAGGGGCGACTGCCTTGGTGAGCGCAACAAGACCGATCACATTGGTTTCAAACTCACGCCTCAGATCGTCGATGGACAAATCAATTATCGGCCCGATCAGCGCGTAACCTGCGTTGTTGACCAGCACATCAATCCTGCCCGCCCTGGCAAGAGCTTCCGCCACGCAGGCATCAATGGATTGCTGATCCGTTACGTCCAGCGCCAGGGTGTTGATCTTTTCGCTTTTCAGATGTTCGATAACCTCCGGTTTTCGGGCCGTGGCAAAGACCCTGCATCCGCGCGACGCAAACTCGCGGGCCAATGAAAGCCCGATTCCTGATGAACAGCCCGAAATCAGTATAACAGAATTTTTATCCATCATTCAATCTCCGCAGTTTGATCCTGTTAATCTGTTACAAACATTTTTTCAGGACGGATTCAACGAGTTCCGGCGTCACATCCATCTTCTCGCCCAACTGGATCATACGGTGTGTTTTTAACTGCTCGATGACAGCCGGTATGATATCTGCGGCAATATTGTAGTCACAGAGACGGGTCGGTATGCCCATGCTTTCGAAAAATTCACGCGTTTTGAGGATGGCCGCGTCGATGCGCTCATCCTCATTCCCTGTTTCGAGGCCCCACACGCGCCCGGCATACTGCAGGAGTTTTTCCTTCTTGTCCTTCCTGCGAATATCCAGCATTGCCGGCAAAACCACTGCCAGGGTCTTGCCATGGTCCAACTCCCTGAGCGCCGTAATCTCATGTCCAACCATATGCGTTGCCCAGTCCTGAGGAACTCCGACACCAATGAGCCCGTTGAGCCCCAGTGTCGCGCACCACATCAGATTGGCGCGAACATCATAATCCATCGGCTGTGTGATTGCTTTGGGTCCTTCTTCAATCAGCGTCAGCAGCAGACCTTCTGCAAAGCGGTCCTGCACTTTGCCATTGGCCGGATAAGTCAGATATTGTTCAATGACATGGACAAACGTATCGACCACCCCGTTTGCGATTTGTTCGGGCGGCAGGGTGTAAGTCTTTGTGGGATCCAAAATGGAAAATCTGGGGTACAGCAAAGGGTGCACAAAGGGAAGTTTTGTCCTGGACGCCCTATGGGTGATCACGGCACCGTTGTTCATCTCCGAACCTGTGGCGGGAAGGGTAAGCACCGTGCCGAACGGTAAAGCCCTTTTGATCACTTTACCATAGGTTTTAACAATGTCCCAGGGCTCTCCCTCATGCAAGGCGGCAGCGGCGATGAACTTTGTACCGTCGATTACGGAACCGCCGCCCACGGCCAGCAGAAAATCAATGCTGTTTTTGCGCACAACCTCCACACATTGCATCAACGTTTCATAGGACGGATTGGGCTCAATGCCACCAAATTCCATGATGTGATAACCCGGCAGGGCTTCCATCACCTCATCGAAGATTCCGTTGCGTTTGATACTTCCTCCTCCGTAAGTCAAAAGAATTTTTGATTCCTTTGGAATTTCCCCGGCAATATCCTGAATCCTGCCTTTGCCAAAAAGAATTTTCGTCGGGTTATAAAAAGAAAAATTTTTCATACTTTTCCCTCCCTCATTTTCCTGCTTATTGCGGATAGCCAACTGCCTGCACCAGGATGATTTTCTGAGTGTCCTTGAGCTTCATCTCTCTTGTCAGAGAACTTGAGTCAAAGAAGGACCGGATAATCGAGTACAGTCCTTCGGACGCGCAATACAGATAGACATTTTGGCCAATGAACGCTGTATCTGTGGCAGAGTAGAATTTCCTGTCTTCGTCGCCGAGGCCGGATCGCATTTTTGCATAATCGGACACATAGATCAGCTGCAGCGGAGCTCCGACAACGGAGCTGCGCGACGGCTGGGGCAACCGCGCCGTGTGCTTTCGCAAATCACTTTTTACCACAGGTTCAAGGGTATGTGTTTTAGGATTGTACAGATAAAGCCCTTCCTCCAGTGCGACATAGACGTCGATTTCCTGCCAGTTGTGAGCTGACGGAGCCGTTCGATTGCCGCTTTGCGGGCGATTGATGCCACAGGCTGCCCAAAGCAGATTGGCAAGGATTTGCACGGGCAGTTTCTTTGTACTGAATGAACGGTCAGACTTGCGGTCGTTTAGGCACTTCATCAACGGCTTCCCGCCTTTTGTATCCGGCGCGGGCAATTTAACCGGCATCAGGTCAGCGGCAAGGGAAACGGAAACAAAACAAAACAATACGGCAGTGACGAACAATGTTTTTTTCAGCATGGCAACCTCCATATTACTGAAGATAGTATGATTGGTTATGTTCTCACAATATACCTTAAAAACGCAACCTCATTAATACTGCAATCATCCTTTCTTCTGGAACTCTTGCACATTAACGATTCAACTATCAATAAAATAGATGCTCAATTGTTTCTTCTCCACAATTCCCACTATTGATCTTGTTCCTTATCACCTTGATCCTCGATCCTTGGTCCTTTTGCCTTTCTCCTGTGCCTGTAGTATCGCAGAGGAATCACCAGCACAAAAAAAGGAATCATATACATGGCAGCGACCAGCGGCTCAACGGGGCCGAAAAACCTTGAAGAAAAAACAATGACCAGAACGTTGTTGATATTCCCCAGCATGACGGCTCCGGCCAGCTGATTTTCCAACGGTCCCTTCCGGAAAAAAAAGATGCCCACCGCACAGTAAACAGCCGCAAGCACGAAAACAACCACCACCGCCATGATAATCACCGAGGGGTCTTTTCTGAAAAAAGGTGCATACTGATAAAAAACTCCCAGATTGATCAAGGCAAACATCAAAAGCGATAAAGGAAACTGAACTTTTAAAATCGGGGCAACGAGTCGCGGCAGCAGGTAGCGGATCAATTCAACGATGGCAATCGGGATAAAAATCACGGTGGCCAGCATCTTGAGCATGGGCAAAAAAGAAATCATCATCTCCTTTGCTGCAACAGTCTTGATGAGCGCCGGAAGCGTGAAGGGAACCAGCGCCGAAGTGATCACAACCACCACGAGCACCAGCGAACTGTTGCCACGGACCATGTTTGAAATCATGGGAGAAACCACACCTGCGGATACGCCTGTGAGAAGAAGGGCTGAAAGCGCGTAATCAGGAGCAATCAGAAAAAAAATAAAATACATTATGACCGGCAGAATGGCCAGCTTCATTACCGTGAACGCCAGAATTTGTCCGCTGTGACCTTTCAGCGCCTTCCACACATCGGCCAAATCAATGGACAGGTAACTCAGGAAAAAATTGATCATGAGACTGTAGAAGGGAAACACCTGGAAACGGGCACCAAAATCAGGGAAAATGATGGCAATCATCATGGAAGAAACAACCACAATGACCAGGATAAAATCATTCATGCGAAAGGATGCCTGCATGTCTGCAAAATAGCAGATAACATCTATCTTATCAAGATCTTTAATATTTATGAGCATTGACTTATGGTCATCCCTTGCCTATAATGCCGCCATTAAAAATCTGTATTCAACAGGAACAAGGAAGGAGAAATACATCATGGCAGCAAATTTTGTTTACTCAACACGCGAGCACAAGTTTATTTTAAAAGAGTGGCTCGACATGTCCAAAGTTTTCGGTCAGGGACGATTCGAAGGAGGTTATTCTCTGGACGAGGTCGATTCTATTCTGGAAAACGCGATGAAAATCGCAAAGGAAGTTGTCGCCCCTACCAATGAAGACGGTGACAAGCAGCATGCCGTCTATAAAAACGGCAAGGTCACCACACCCGAATCATTCAAGAAGCCTTACTGGACCGTTCAGGAAAACGGCCTTGGTTCCAGCAACGCCGATCATTCTGATCCCAGCGCGCTGCCGCTTTGCCTCATGGGCTGCACCAATGAATACCTGGCTGCCGCCAACGCCGCATCCGGCCCCTACGTCATGGCAACCACCGGCGCCTCGGGCCTGATTCGCGACTTCGGCAATGAAAAAGTGAAAAATATTTTCCTTCCAAAGATGTTTTCCGGCCAGTGGGCGGGAACCATGGACCTCACTGAACCCAACAGCGGCTCGGACGTGGGTGACATCATCACCAAGGCCACGCCTACCGATGAACCGGGTGTTTACAAAATCGTCGGCACGAAGTGCTTCATCACCGGCGGTGATCAGGACATCACGGAAAATATTGTCCACCTGACACTTGCCCGCATCGAAGGCTGCGTTCCGGGCACGAAAGGCATCTCCCTGTTTGTCGTTCCCAAATACTGGCACACTCCCGAAGGCGAAAAAGGTGAGTTCAATGATGTCAACTGCGGCGGTGTGGAACACAAGATGGGTCTTTGCGGATCGGCAACCAGCATCATCAACTTTGGGGAAGAAGGCAAGTGCCGCGGCTATCTGCTGGGTGACCCGCCCGCGGACGGCAAGGGTGCGGGCATGGCCCAGATGTTCCAGATGATGAATGAAGAGCGCACCGTCACAGGACTGGCGGCACTGGCAGCTGCAACCGTTTCCTACAATAACGCGGCGCTGTATGCCGCAGGAAGAATCCAGGGGCGTCAGCTCACCAACCCCAAGGCCGGAAGAGTGCCCATTATTAACCATGAAGACGTACGCCGCATGCTGATGTATCAGAAATCCATCACTGAGGCCAGCCGGGCCATGATTGCCATGTCCTATTACTGCATGGATGTTATGGAAAACACCAAGGATGAAAATGAACGCAAGCGCGCCAAGGCGTTTGTGGAAGTCAACATCCCGATTGTTAAAGCCTGGTGCTCTGACCTGGCGTTTTTAAGCATTTCAGAGGCCATGCAGTGCTATGGCGGTTACGGCTTCTCCGAAGAATATCCCATCGCGCAGCAGCTCCGCGACTGCCGGATTTACCCCATCTGGGAAGGCACCAACTTTATTCAGTCCATGGATCTCATCGGCCGCAAGTGGATGATGGCCGGAGGGCAGGTGTTCGGTGCATGGTTCGCAGAGCTGGAAAAATTCGCGGCAGACCATAAAGATGATGCCGTTTTGAAAGCTGAAGTTGCCCTGCTGGAAGAGGCGCTTGCTCAGTACAAGGAAATTCAGGGCACAATGGCAGGCTACCTGGGTCAGGGGAAATTTGGCATGATCGGTTTTTATGCAACACGAATTCTCCATGCCACGGGTTATATTTACGGTGCCAAACTGCTTCTGGAGCATGCTCTTATCGCGCAGAAGAAAATTGACGAAATCGGCAAGGAGCACTTTGAATATCCCTACTATGCAGGCAAAGTGGCATCGGCGAAATTTTTCGCCCACAACCTGCTGCCCAATGTAGGATTGTTTTTACGGGTAATCAAGGAAGGCGACAACTCCGTCATGGAAATCCCCGAAGCATCATATATGCTGGTTTAGAAAACATTTGGTCAGGGCGGGGGCAAAAAGGCCCCCGCCCTTTTTTATGCTACTTTCCTGCATCAGGACATCATCGGCGATAGAGTCTGTGAATCACCATGCCGTAGACAATCAGATTGATCACAATAACCAGCACACCAAGAATATACTGGGTTGTAATGGTAAGGTTTTCCGGATAGATCACGGGCAGAAGGTATTGCATGACAAAATCGCCGCTGTATGTACTTTCGCCGCCCAGACGTCGCAAATAGTTTTCCAGCGGTGTCAGCGGACAAATCCCTCCTGCAAACTCAATGCCAGCTCCCCAGGCAACCGCCGGCAGATGAATCCATGCCAGGCAGGGCCTGCGCAAAACCAGCAGGCCGCCTGCAACAACAAAGACGATAAATAAAAAATGAAAAACAACAACCACATCTGCAAGCAGCGAGTACATTTTCCTCCGGGTAAATCCTGACGGGTATCGCAGAGCTTATTCAATTGCTCCGCTTTTCTTCAAGTGAGCTGCGATGGCTTCGGCCAAACGGCGGTATCCTGTGGCATTGGGATGAATTAAATCCGCCTTCAAGGCACCGTCAGCCAGAATTTCCGACAATGTTTTCTCTTCCAGCGATATGTTCATTTCTTTGGCTATCTCGCGATAAAGGGGATCCGGGGAAACCGATAAACCCAGCGCCGGTACTCCAATCAATACAACCGCGGCACCCTGCTTTCTGGTCAGACAAATCATTTCCCGGATATTATCAGCAGCCTGTTTTTTATTCATTGAGCGCAACAGATCGTTGCCGCCGAGGCAGATAATCACCAATGCGGGTTTTTCACGCTCCAGAACCTTTGGAAGTCTTGCCAGCCCTCCCGCAGTGACTTCTCCCGGCACACCGGCATTGACCACCCTTCTCCCGATGATCTTCTCCAGAACCGCCGGATAGCTCTCATGCGGCGCAGCCCCCGTTCCAAACGTAATGCTGTCGCCAAAAGCCAGAACGACATCATCCCTCTCCAGTTTTGGAAGCCCGACAGATAATGGACAGGCAACGATCAGCGTCATACAAACGGCAATCAGCAGATAAAAACCGTTTCGAAATCTCTTTGGAATCAACACAGCCTCCCCACTGTATCTGATCTGTATGGCTTTATGACATTTAAAGATGTTTATCGTGCGATGTCAAGAAAAAGCCCGGGAAAATGCTTTTTTTACATTGGATTATTTTTATGTTACATATTTTAATATACTCCGGATGGATGCTGAGATGTTAGACTGGTTCTCAAAACAAAGACGCCTCAAGATCGTGGAAGAGCCTTTTCCTTCCGAATGGGAAGCTATCATCCGCCGCAACATGGTTCATTATTCAATGCTTGGCGACGATGAACAAATGCGCCTGCAAAGGCTGATCCAGATATTTATGGCCGAAAAATCCTGGGAAGGTTGCGGCGGACTGGAGCTCACCGACGAAATCCGTGTGACAATATCCGCACAGGCGTGCCTGCTGATTCTGAACCTTCCTCACAATTATTTCGACAATGTTGAAACCATCCTGGTTTATCCTTCCGAAATGATGTTGCCTGAAAGGAAGCCGGGTTTTTTCGAAACCGTCCTCGAACCTCTTCAACCGGAACTCCCCATCTCCGGCCAGGCCTTCCGGCAGGGACCGGTCATCCTGGCCTGGGACACCACATTGGATCAGGGCCGTCATAGCAAAGCAGAATTCAATGTGGTTTATCATGAGTTTGCCCATAAACTGGACATGCAGGACGGCGCGGCGGACGGCACACCGCGGCTACGAGACCGCGAAGAATACCGGGACTGGGTCAAAACCTGCTCACGTGAATATTTAAGACTGATACAGGATGTTGAAAAAGGCAGACAAACATTCCTCGATGAATACGGCGCAACAGACGAGGCAGAGTTTTTCGCAGTTGCGACGGAGCAATTTTTCTGCCAGCCGGTTCAGATGATCAAATCCGCACCGGAACTCTACCGGGTTTTGAAAACATTTTACAGGCAGGATCCGGCTGCCCGCACAGGCAATAAAGCGTAGTTTCATAAATAAAATATGGAAGGATTCTTATATTATGATTGACTACATCAAACAGCATGAACGTTATGTATTGGATTCCCTGGAATCACATCAGGAGCCGGATAAACTTCTCGAGCTGCTGGCCTATCACGACAAGCAGATCTCCTGGATGCAGCACGAACGGCTGGCGCATCTGATTACCATGTTGTTTGTCTGTCTCTTCTTCCTGCTGACCTTCGGGTTTACCATGATTCATTTCACTGTTCCCTGTATTCTTCTCACAGCACTGCTTCTGGTCCTGACGGCCGCGTATGTTCTCCACTATTACCGGCTGGAAAACAGCGTTCAGGGCTGGTATTCATTATCCAACAAAATCAGAATGAAATGGTTTCAAATTAAATAATGAAATGATTCCTTGATGTATCCGAACCGATACTTGTCTTCATAGACCGTGTCCAAATAATCTGCGTCTTAGTAATGGTTATACCGACAAGTATTTGAAAAAAATGACTAGCAGTCTTTAATGATAACTATTTGAAAGAGTTATTATTACAAACATGAATGATGACGATGCATAGCCATCTAGACAATCAGCAGATAGATCTTTATAGATATCTTTTGACAAATTCATGAGGTTTTAGAATTTCTACGCCATGGAAACCCGAAACCTTCACAAGATGCTTATCTCCGCTTACGATAAGCTTATTTCAACTCGCTATCGCACAGGCAAGAAATTTATCATCATCAGGGTCACTACAAACTTGCTCCGACAAGTCTTCTGCAACATGTAATTCTGCTTCAATCGTTACCAAATCAAGAATCGGCTGCAACTCAATTGAGGGGAATTTGTCGGCAAATATTTCTCCCACCCTCAAGTATTCTCGAAGAATCTCATGAGAAATGACCAGTTGAATTTTACCATCCCGCCATGCATTGAGAATTTGATTTCGTGGACCGCTGTAAAATACGCCTGAAATAAAAACGTTTGTGTCGAGGATTACTTTCATTTACGCTCTCGGGCTTTTGCAATTGCCTCATGAATATCAGATCGTTTCAATCCAGCCTTTTTAGCCTGCTTGCGTGCTTTGGTAATCAATTTATCAAATTCTTTCATAGAGGGTTGCGTGATGGACTTAAATATTACCACATCTTTCTCTCCCACAACGACAAATTGCGAACCAACCTGTAGGTTGAGTCTATTCCGGATGTCCTCCGGGATGACAACCTGACCTTTGGAAGACATTTTTGTGGTTGCCAAATTTGCCATATGATCCTCCTTATAAATTCATGTTCTTACTGGTAAGATTGTAGCGGAAGTAATCTGATTTTTCAAGCTTAAAATTTTGAAAAATAATTATGTATTATTTTCCCCAATGCAGTCGGAATTGTGTTTCTTGCGGATTGAAAGGTTGAGTAAGTATGAAGGTTGGCGTTTTATTTCCTTAGAAGAGTAAGGCATGTTGATGTTGTAACCTTGTTCACGCGCATCCGCCCTGCATATCTGAAGCAAATTGATTTACATCTATGCAGCTATTTCTATCTTTACCATTCTCAATCAAGATTCATCGCTTGGGGCGGGGGCATCGCAGGCTGTGAGATCGCAGCGCCAGACGTAATCAATCAAAGCTTTCCCGAAAGGAGTTGCGGCATGGAGAGAACTGTAGTCGTAGCGCTGATTGTTGAGGAATTGCAGAACCAGGCTGTCCGCGCCTTTTTGCCCTGGCATGATACCCGAAAAGAAAAAGCCCTCCTCTTCAAGGTTGTCGCAATAAACAGCCGTGGCCGGTTCGGTGAGAGGAAGATACAGGTAAATCGTTTCGAGACGGTCCAGACACCAGTCCTTGACCACGCGGCGCAACCCTTGCAAGGTATCACGGCCCCAGCGACGGACCACCAGATGGCCGCAAAGCTGGTTATCGGCGCGACAGTCCATTTCTCCGCGATCCGGAAGCGGCGCGTCTGACGACGGCTTGGCAAAAGTTGCTGTCATGCCGAGATTTCGAGCAATTTTCGCGATCATCTCGGAATGACGCGTCGGCGCATGCCAGGGTTGGCGGGGGGATGGGTCAATCATTCGGACAAGATAGAGAAAAGATTCACGGGCTGAGGGCTCTTCCTTGATGTCCGGCATTGTCAGGGAACGAACATGGGAAACAAAAAGAGCCGACTCCTTCATTCCCGAGCGCAGGGCAGCCTTCTGGCTGTAGAAGTGAGAGGTAACGGCCATGCCGCAAATACCCGCGAATCCTTCCGCATCGGCATCGCGTATCATGAGCTCCACCAGTTCATTGAAACTGCCGCCGCCACGAAAATGAGGATGGACAAAACCCGCAGCCAGCTCGGGCACATATCCAAACAGGTCATCCGGAAACAGCGCCATGTGCCCGAGAATCTCGCCGCTCTTGTTCGCGACAATCACATAACTTTTCATCCGGCCGTCCTCGTTGGCCAGTCTCACTTGCTCTGGGTCGTAGGCATATTCACGGATGTAGGTGTAGCGATAGGCAAAATACGCCAGTTTGGAAATAGCGGGAGCGTCCTCGGGACGCATCCGGCGGATGTGAATTTCACGCGTATCCGCCGTCGTTTCCATTTTCCTAACCGCCAGGGGTGTGATTTCCACCACAGGAATTTTGCGTCGGATAATCACTTCCTGGCCCTCCCAGCCCAGGTTGCGATATGTCACATCGTCGCTGTAATGGTGAAGAAGGCGCAGGCCGAGTCCACGGCCGTCGCTTTCAATGATACTGTTCGTATCGGCGGTTCTGTTTTTCCACTGTTTCAGGTTTTCAATATCGAAAGGGATGCCTCGAAAACGAATGCGCCATTCCAGAAAGTTTTCGCTAAGAGAAAGCGTCAGGCTTAATGTTTCGCTCTGTCCATCAAAATATTCATACTTAAGGATGTTTGTGATCATCTCTTCAATAACCAGCTCTGTCTGGTGGACAACACCATCTTCTGCGCCCGCTTCCCGCAAATAGCTTGCCGCGCCGGCCTGCACAACCGGAATCATGGATAGGTCATTGGCTATGATAAAGGTAATAGGTTCCATCAGAACGTTTTTATGCTCTTTTTTGCTGAAGCCGGTATCGGCCCCTGTTAAAACAATGCCATGATATCGAAAGGCTATCCACTTATAATGATATGCTACTTGAGCCGTGTTTGTATATCATGGAAAATTGCCTAGCGTAAAGAAAACAATGCAAATGAGTATCGCTTGAAAGGTTGCATTGTAAACAGAAAAGATAAAATCAACAGTACAGGAAGTTCTTGCCGCCACCTAAGGTTCTTAGGTATTCATGTTTGAGGATAACTATACATAACGACATAAATAATTGCGCATAATATGTATTTGTGCTATCCTTGAGAAAATTCAAGGAGGCGAAC
>MWDG01000002.1 GCA_002070455.1 Deltaproteobacteria bacterium ADurb.Bin151 | reverse complement strand
TTATAGCCATCCCCGCCTGGTTAGTGCTCTGCCAGCTCAGTGGTGTCTGGTTGCGTGTGCAGGAGCGTCAACAGCTGGTCCAGGCATCGAAAGGTCATTTTCTCGCCGATGGCGAGAGAGGCGTTTTCTATGGCCAGATCCAACGTGACGGTCCGCCATTGACAGCGCCGCTCAGCCAGAGGAACTGCCTTCTGTACCGGTACACGGTTACTCATAATGAAAGCCGGCCCTCACGACTGAAATCCAACGATTCTTCGAACGATTCCACAGTCTATGATGCGGAAGGCTTTGCCCTCACACCTTCAACTATCCATACAGCCAGCGGCTCTCTGAAGCTTCTGACACCCGTTACGCCAAAATTCAAGGCCGATCACATCCCTGCTGATCAGGCTATAGAAAACTACAAAAAATTTTTGACCGCAACCACCTTACAGGGTGCCGGCAGCCTGGACATGTTCCCGTCTCTTAAAAGCTCCATCATGAATAAGACGGATGGCGCCATCCGCTACGATCTGGGCACAGGACAACTCGATCCGACGGATCAGCTGTATATCCAGGAGCACATTGTCCAAGACGGAGAAACCGTAGCGGTGTTCGGAAAGTACTCGGCTTCTTTGGGTGGCATCGTTTTTGATCCGGTTGGTTATGAAGTGTTTCTGTACAAGGGAACACTTGAGTCGATGAAGAAAGATCTCCTGCGTGGGGCGAAATGGTATGCGTTCGGGGCCATTGTCTTATGTGTGGTGACGGCGGTTGGCGCCTGGGTATTCTTCAAGTATGGGCCATTACACATCTGGTAAAAAGGTTGCATCTTTTTTTGAAAAAGGGGGGGCGAAATGAAAGCGCGTGTAGCCATGAAGAAAATACCGCTCAGGAAAGCATTCACGCTGATGGAATCAGGGCCAGTTGTCCTTGTGACAACAAACGATGGCGGGAAGAACAACATCATGACCATCTCCTGGACCATGGTAGTGGACTTCACACCGCAGTTTGCCATCACCACGGGGCCATGGAACTTTTCCTATGCGGCGCTTCGGAAATCCAGGGAATGTGTAATTGCCATTCCTGCTGTTGACATGATTGATCAGGTTGTTGGCGTGGGAACGTGTTCCGGTTCCGATACAGACAAATTTGAAAAGTTTGGATTGACTCCGTTGACGGGAAAACATGTCAGGTCTCCCCTGATTAAAGAATGCCTGGCAAATATCGAATGTAAAGTTACTGATATCATCAGGAAGCACAACATCATTGTCCTTGAAGCTGTTGCTGCATACTACGACATCTCTCGCAAAGAAAAGCGAACCATTCACGCAATCGGCGATGGCACCTTCGTGATCGATGGGCGTATGTTAAATCGAAGGAAAATGATGCAGTCAAAGCTTCCGGATGGCGTGTGATTCATTGGTGTAAACCCGACAACCTGATGCCGGGCCTGGAAGGAAAAATCTGGCTCGGCCTTGTAAAGCCGCGTAACCCCGGTGCCGATAAGCTAGCCACCAAGCCATTCATATGGGAGCTTACCCTGCGTCTACCGCGCTCAATGTGGCCGGTTCCGAAAGCCTACGGCCATGTGATGGCGTTCACGGAAGACGGAAAAGGGATGCCTGATTTGCAGGACCCCAGCGGTTCTTACCCGGAAACAACAGGGGCAACAAAGACCAAAGACGGACTCTTCATCCAGAGTCTGTAAGCAAAAGGGTTTGGGCTGGATGTTTAAATAATGTGTATTGATTATCCATATCCGCCGCACAAAGGAGGTCTGTTTGGACGATTTTTCCATAGATCCGGTCACACCCCCGGATTCAGTTTACACAACGTCGTTGGTTTGCGTACAGAATGGTGTCCACTTACGGGTCATGATCTGGCGGCCGAAAAAGCCTGTGACCGAAGATCCGATCATCTTTGTGGCCGGATGGGTATCCGCTATATCCGGATGGGCTCCCCTGCTGAAGGTCATGGCCGTCAGAAGACCGGTTTATTATATTGAAACACGGGAAAAGAGATCAGCCCTTGTTGAGAAAAGAAAACTGAAGCCGGAAGATTTCAGCATTGGACGTATGGCCCAGGACCTGATTGCCGTCTGCCGCCAGCTGGGAATCGCATCGCCGACTTCAACCGTTATCGGCAGTTCCCTTGGGGCAACCACCCTCCTGGAGGCCCTGAAAGGGGGGCGGTTGACCGCAGGTGCGGCATTTTTAATTGCACCCAATAGTGAGTTTAAGGCGCCATGGTATTTGCAATGGATGCTTTATCTTCCGGCGTTCCTGTATCACGGGATTAAATATTTTGTTCTCTGGTACATAAAGACCTTCATGGTCGATGTCAAAAACGAACCCGAACAGATGATGCGTTATAATGAAACGCTTCATGCAGCCCACCCCCGGAGGATCAAGCTTTCGGCCGTGGCCTGTATCCGAGGGCGCTACCAGGTCTGGCCGCATTTGGAAAGCGTGCAAATACCCGTCGCTTTGGCTTATGCTTCCACAGATATGCTGCATTCCTCCACAAATATTCACAATATGGTGGGCAGGCTGCCTCAGGCAACCATTGTTGCCTGTCCGTCAAACCGATATATGCACAGTGCGGAGGTGACACAGGATATTGAAGCGTTTATCCTCAAGGCGATAAAATAACTTTCCAAAATGGTCCCACGGGACAATAAAAAGAATAGTGTTAAAAGATCTGAACCTAACAATAACAGGTCCTGTTGATGATGATCTTTTTCAAATCGTCCGACAGTTCATTGAAGTACGAGCAATAGCCGGCTATGCGAACCAGCAGATGGGGGTATTTTCCCGGATGGTCATAAGCATCGAGTAAAATTTGTCTGTTGATGACATTTGGCTGGAACTGCATGCCGCCTTTGTCAAAGTAAGCACGGATGATGCCAGAGAGGTTGCTGACTCCGTCCGGTCCCTGGAACAGCGCCGAGTCAACCGTGAATGTGACGGTGGTACCGTTGGGCGCATAATTTACAAAATCAACCCCGGCAACAGCATTCAGGGATGACAATAAATCTGTTGTCTGCATTCCATAATGAGGGGTTATGCTGTTGGCAAGAGAAACGCCGCCCAATCTGCCTGATGGCAGCGCGGGCGTTTTCTTTCCGTAGACATCATTGACATTCAGGGCATAATATCCTGCGGTATAGATGCCGCCTCTTGGACAGTTCGCAACCGAGTTCAATGCGTTTATGTAAATCTGTAATGTTCTGTTCACCCATTCGACGGCTTGGCGCGAACCGTCATGACCAAATTTCGGGACTTCGAGTAATGCCGATCTTACCTTCTGAAAATATTCCCCCTCGAAGTTGTTGTTGATGGCGTCGATGACGTCATGGATGGAATAAAGCTTCTTTTGGTAGACCACCTCGTCAATGGCAAAGAGTGAATCCGCGACGTCCGTGATTCCTACAGCCTGAATGCCGCTGCTGTTGATGGTCGCGCCGCCTTTGCACAGGTCCCTTCCGCTCTCGATACAGCCCTTGAAAAGGGAGGATGAAAGGGGGGTTGTGAAGTTTTCACGAATCACTTTCTCAATATTCTGGTGATCGGCCAGAATGGAGCTGGTCAGATGATTCAAACGCATCTGAAAGCGGCGAAGCAGATCTTCCATGTTCGCAGGGGGCCTGGGTGCGGCCGTTCTTTTCTTTTTAAAACGGTTTCGGGCATGCATGAATTTTGTAAGGACATATCTGGAAAATGGATTGTCCCTGCGGCAGTTGTATTCGAAAAACTTCGTGGTCATTTTTTCCAGCTGATCGGTGAACCCGATGTTCCACAGATCTTCTTCTTCCCCTTTGAGGGCCTGCAGAAAGGGAAGGGCGACGTTCACGTTGGCGCAGTCGGTGTTGCCGAAATGATCATCGGACACATTGGGTTCAACGCAACCGATAATTGCGTAATTTCTTGCATCCTCTGGGGGCGTCGAGGGGTAATGCTTTTTCAAGGTCTCCAGGTAAATTTCATCGTTGTACAAGGCAGGCATGGGGGCACCGTTGATATATACCTCGGCAAGCCTGTCCAGATATTGAGAGGGGCTGCCTTTATGAATTCGCGCTGTCATGTTGCAGGCGTAAGGCTGCAGCTCGCAGATATCGAGCAGCATATAGGTAACGTCATTAGTGGCGTCCTTTCCGTCTCTGCCGAGGCCTCCGGCCGTCACAGCCTGGTCTGTAGACATCGTCTCAAAGAGCCTTCCTATTCTCAGATAGGTATCGCCATCATTGACCAGGATGGCTTCGTCCATTTTGAGAATATACAAGGCCAGCAGTTCTTTTGCCTTGTCGTAGTCCAGGATACCGGTCTCTTTGTCCCTTTTATAGTAAGGATATAATACCTGGTCGAGGCGTCCATGGGAGATTGCGTTTTCGTAGGATTCCGTGCAAATCGCAATCTGCAGAAACAGCATGCTTTGCAGTGCTTCATGATACGTGCGGGCAGGGTATTTGGGGACATGCCGGCAGATTGCGGCCATTCCTTCCAGTTCTTTGCGGCGTTCAGGATCTGCTTCCTGCAGATGGAGGTTTGACAGACTCTCGGCGTACCGCGCGGCAAACGCCTCCAATCCCTGAAGTGCGATGATGGCGCCCTCGTAAAAGTCCCGGGCATTGCCGGGCTTTTCTTTTTGAGCCGATTGAATTTCCCTGATGATCCCTGTGGTGCCCAGTTCAAGCATGCGCTCAAAGTTGACGGTAAAATGCGCGATGGCCGCCGTGTTGTTATTGAATCCGGCAACATTTTCGGAAGAGCGGGCCATGGTCAACATAAACCTGGGGATGGTATTATTCACCTTCATTAAAAGGCTGTGTTTCAGCCAGAAAGGAAGCGTTCTGTAAAAGAAGTTAATCCGTTCTTTCGGGGAACACTGGAAGGAAACCGGTTTCTGGCGATGGATCTGGTGGAGAATCGAAGCGAAGAGAACGCCGTAGTGTTCCTCCCATATCTGTCCGCCGCATCGTTTGGCGGTGAAGTTGCCGACGAGCAGTTCCCTGGGGTAAATAATGACGCTCTTGTTTTTTAATACATAAGACAGGCGTTCCGCCCTGTGAATGGGATTCGGTTTCTTAAATCCATGTTTCCTGTAGTAATCTGTTTTCAGTCTGGATACTTCAAAACAGAGACTCCGGCCGCTCTCCCGGATAGCGTTTTGTATGTCATAAACACGTCTGGGAAAAACGGCTTTATGCCTGGGAGTATCCAGATCGTAGCAATCGGCTTTGATGCCAAGCGATTTGTACAATAAAACGGCTTTTTTTACACAGGCAAGGCTCTGGTCATTGGTGATGTTCAAGGACTCTGATGCCAGGCCAAGGCGCCGGGCTTTTTCTTCATACAGGTTGTGGTATCTAAGCAGTTCGATGGAGTCGTGACGGACAGACTTCAGGAAATCCGCAGCCGCAGCTATATGGCTTTCACTGTCATTGTAACCCGGCACCATCAACATGCGGAATTTCAGCCTGGCGTTTAAAGCAATCAGTTTCCCTATGTTATCCCGGATTATTTTACTGTCCTGCCCCGTGTATTTCTTATGGAGAATGTCATCGCCGACAACTTTCAAATCAACAAGGAACAGATCGATGCAGGGTGCCAGTTTATCGATATTTTCCCGGGGCACGTGAAGGGAAGTTTCAACGGCAACATGGATGATCTCTCTTCTTAAGGACTCCAGTAAAGGCATCAGGGTGTCCGGGGCCTGCAATAGAGGATCGCCGCCGCTCAGGGTCACTCCGCCGTTGGTTTTGTGATAATAATCCTTGTCTCTCGAAACAAGTTCGATGATGTCAGAAATCGAATAATTTTCGTCAGGCACCGGGGCTGGATGGAAGGAAAGCGCTTCCGGATTCTGGCACCACAGGCACCTCAATCTGCACCCCCGGAAGAAAATCGTTGTGCGGATGCCGGGGCCGTCATGGACACAGGTGCGCTGGATCTTCAGGACGTTTAATCCATCCGTGTGCGAGCTTTGGCGCTCATAAGATGAATCGTCCTGCGGTCTCAAAAGCTGATGGTTCTGAGCAGTTTCCATTTTTCAGATCCATGAATACGATTGAATCTGTAAACCAGGTTAGTCCGGTTTCCTGTCAGTCTGGAGCTGTTAATCAATGGTCAGCCGGTCTGGTTCATCCTTCTTTTTTCCGTTTCACTTTTGTGCCCTAGTTAACCTTATCGATAGCCATGTTGTCAAGCTCCTGATAAAACCGCCCTGTATTGATTTAATCGCAATGATTTGGATGCCGAGCCGGTCATGAAGGCCGATATCCCGTCCAAATCAAAAATAACTTGACGCATGGCCATTATTCTCATACTTACTTTACCTGTGCAGTTTAAAGAAAACCGTACAATATTCCCGTATGGATGATATTTCCAGGAAGCAGGCTTTGAAGATTTTACCTGAATGATTCAATAAAGAAGCAATGCATATGGAGTTACATCATGAGATCCACACTCGAAAAGGCCCGTAAAAATCCTGCATCCATGAAAGCAAAGATTCTTGACGTCGCCCGACGCATTTTTGGCGAATACGGTTTCCACGGGACGACAACCCGCATGATTGCCAGGGAAGTGGGAATCGACATTTCCACCCTTCACTATCACTGGGGTGATAAAAATGACCTCTATGAAGCCGTTGTCATGGATGTGAACAATGACTTGGGAAAACAGCTTCTGAAGGTGGAGAAGGTCGTCCACGGAAGTTCTCTGGAAGAGCGTCTGAAAATTTCCATCGACATGATGACGGATTATTTGTTTGACCATCCGGAAATATCGAACCTCGTCCGTCTTCATTATTTCAGCAGAACCAGGAACGAGGTCGATATTGATTTCAAGGTGCCGGAATTCAGCGGCGATATCGCCCGTGCTATGGACCTGACAAAGGACGCCAAACATCCATCACCCCGGGCCATGATGGAAGTGATGAGCATCATGCACGGGATGCACTGCTTTGTCTCCGGGGAAAACGCTTTCCGCCCCATGCTGAATCTCCATCGCAGGAAATACATCGAGATGGTCAAAGAAACCCTGAACTTTATTTTTATCCCCGCTTTTGTGTTCCGCGAGAGGAAAAAAAGAAAGGGTGGGGACCGTCCGTTGTCCAAAACAGTGAAAGAAAAGAAGGCAGGCAAAATTAAAAAATCATAAATTATCTGTATTCTTATCCGAACTCATGGACGCTTTTTATTTCAAGACGCCGCGCTGAAAAATAAACTTGACTTTCTGTTTTCTTCCGATATAATGTATCCATCAAATGATGGAATCGATCTGTGTAATACATCTGGAATAACCGCCCCGAACCTGTGGGATATTATTTTTAGTTTCAATAAAGTCACAAGCCGTGAAGTCAAGGACGGATAACGGAAGTTCTTCCAATGCCATTCCGTCTCAAAAGGCTGAAGGAGATGTTACTTGCTTCAGGGGAAGTCCTTTTAGTGATACAGGGGATTGACGGGGCTGGATGGTCTGTGTTGGAAATCAATCCTTTAGGGGGAAAGCAGTGCAATCAACCATTTCGCAGCAAGCTGTCGAGGCATGCACAAAATTTTATAGCAGTGATCCGCAGAGAATCAACACGCGTCCCGCTTAAGCGGGATTGAATGAAACAGGAGGTGTCGCATGCGGGATGTCTTTGTTGTCAGTGCCGTAAGAACGCCGGTTGCCAGGCAAAGAGGTTATTATCGCGAATACATCGCTCCTGAACTGCTTGCCCTTGTCCTTAACGAAGTTGTTGAACGCGCCCACCTTGACGTAAAACAATTGGATGATGTGATCACCGGGTGTGTGTACCAGATCGGCGAACAGGGATTCAATCTGGCACGGATGGGTGTTCTGTCCTCAAGGCTTCCGGAGACACTGGGCGGGATCAGCATAAACCGCCAGTGCGGGAGCAGCCTATCCTCAATCCAGCTGGGTTACGGGATGATCGCTTCAGGGACAATGGACGTCATCATTGCCAGCGGCTGCGAGCTCATGACCAAGTATGGCATCGCCTCCGACATGAATTGCACGTTATCGAACGGACAAAACGCGGGCCATCCCATCACAAAATTATATCTGGACCGGTACGGCATCCCCAACCAGATGACGGCCGCCCAGGACATAGCGGGCCTTTGGAAAATTACCAAAGAAGAGTGCCAGGATTTTGCAGTTGCAAGCCACGAAAAGGCCTTCATAGCAACCAAAGAAGGTTATTTCACAAAAGAAATCATGCAGGTGCAAGGCCTGGACAAGGACGGCAATCAAATCGTCTGCTCCGCCGACGAAACGATACGGGCCGGAGTTACCCGGGAATCCCTTGACGCTCTCAAGGTGATGCCCGGCACCGAATGGATGACAGCCGGTCTTTCCAGTACCGTGACAGACGGAGCGTCCGCCGTGCTGCTTGTGAGCGGGGAAAAATTAAAAGAACTGGGGCTGGAGCCAATGGCTCGTGTCGTGGCCAACGCCGTAGTCGGTTCCGACCCCAGGATCATGCTCACCGGCCCTATGACCGCTACACCGAAAGTGCTCAGGATGGCCGGTTTGAAAATGGATGATATCGACCTGTTCGAAGTGAACGAAGCCTTTGCGCCAATCCCGCTGGCCTGGGCCAAAGAGCTTAAGGCCGATAGGTCGAAACTCAATGTCAATGGCGGCGCCCTGGCACTTGGACACCCCGTGGGAAACAGCGGATGCCGCCTCAGCGTCACGGCAATCCATGAACTGCAGAGGCGGAAGGCGAAATACGCCCTGGTAACCCTCTGCACCGGGGGCGGGCAGGCCCCGGCGACAATATTTGCAAGAGTGTAGTTTTAAATTTTCTTTATGGTTGAGACTCCAAAGCCTGATTTGGGATTAATATGCGTGATTAAGCGTAAACGTGCAATAAAGGAGTTGCGCCATGACTGAAGAAACCCGCGCATACGGCAGCTGTCTCGTCACCATAAAAGACAACTATGCCATCATGACCTTTAACCGTCCCGATAAGCTCAACGCTTTCAGTCCCGACCTGTTCGAAGGAATTCAAAAAGGCTTTGCCGCCCTTAAAAGAGACAAAACGATTCGGGCCATCATTTTCATCGGTGCCGGTGATAATTTCTCGGCCGGAGGCGATGTGGCGCTGGACATCGACCCGCTGAAGAATATGTCGCTCAAAGAATTTAAGGAATACTTTGAACCCCTCGTCGAGCTTTACATGGACATATACAATATTGACAAGGTCACGATAGCCGCAATCAACGGATTTGCACTCGGCGCCGGGTTCGAGATGACTCTACTGTGCGATTTCCGCATCGCGGCCGAGACCGCGCAGTTAGGCGAATTTTTCGTCCGAATGGGACTCGTTCCGGAAATCGGCATGTGCCTCCTCCCCAGGATTGTGGGTCCGGGTATGGCCCGGTATTTGTGCTATACCGGCGAGCTGATCGACGGGAAGGAAGCGTTCCGGATAGGCCTCGTGGAGAAGGTTGTTCCTGCGGATCAACTTCTTCCCGAATCGGAAAAATTGGCCCGTAGGCTCGCGCGGGGACCGGCGGCAGTTGGAATCATCAAGAAAGCCATGAACCAGATCGGCGGTCAGCCGCTTGAGCTCAGCACGGATGTGGGCGTTAATTATCAATTCGCCGCGTCCAGAACGAAAGACCACGCGGAAGCCGTAAAATCCTTCCTGGAAAAAAGGAAACCGTCTTTTACCGGATTCTAAGACCGCTTGCGAGGTTGAGGAACACATGGATGATTTCATCTGTGAAAAAAGCTTAAAGAATAGAGTAGAGAAGGCAACGTTACTTCCAATGATTTAAAGACATTCTTTGACAAGGAGGTTTTGGTTCATGAACATTATTCCCTACACGGCTGAGCACAATATCTTCCGGGAAAGTCTTCGTAAATATCTGGACAAAGAGATCGTGCCCCATGTTGAAGAATGGGAGGAAGCAGGCATTGTTCCCCGAAGTGTCTGGAAGAAGATGGGGGAACAGGGATTCCTGTGCACGGATGTTCCTGAGGAATACGGCGGAGCCGGCGGCGACTTTCTCTATTCCGTTATCGTCTGTGAAGAACTTGTCAAAAGCAACTTCTCGGGACTGGCCGCATCACTGCACAGCGATATATGCGTCCCTTATATTTCCGCCTTTGCCTCAGAAGAACAAAAGCTCAAATATCTGCCCGGCTGCGTTTCCGGCGACATTATCACTGCGATTGCCATGACGGAGCCAAACGCAGGCAGCGATCTGGCTAAAATGAAAACAACGGCCGTGGAAGACGGCAATCATATCGTGCTCAACGGACAGAAGACCTTCATCAGCAACGGCATCAACTGCGATCTTGTCATCGTGGCGGCACGCGATCCTGAAATCAAACAGGAGCATCAGGCCGTGGATCTCTACCTTGTCGAAGCGGGCACTCCCGGTTTTGAAAAAGGCAAACAGATAAAAAAAATCGGGTGGCATGGGCAGGATACGGCAGAATTATATTTTACCGATTGCCGGATTCCAAAGGAGAACCGCCTGGGAGAAAAGGGAAGCGGATTTATCAAGCTCATGATGAAACTCCAGCAGGAGCGCCTCGTCTGCGCCGTTGGCGCGGTGATCGCCGCAGAGTTCATTCTGGATTTCACCATCCGTTATTGCCGGGAGCGCAGCGCTTTCGGACGTTCAATATCCAAGTTTCAGCATATTCAGTTCGAAATCGTCGAGATGGCTACGGAGACCAAACTGGGACGGACTTTTATTGACAAACTCATCATGGATCATATCGAAGGGAAAAACGTTGTCATTGAAGTTGCCATGGCCAAATACTGGACGACCGACATGGCCTTTCGTGTTGCCGACCGGTGCCTCCAGCTTTTCGGCGGATATGGATATTGCGAGGAGTACCCCATCGCCCGTGCCTGGCGGGACATCCGTGTAACGCGTATTTTCGCGGGAACCAATGAAATCATGAAGGGAATTGCGGCAAAGTTTATGGGGTTATAGGCACAGACGTGACGAATATTTCAGGTACTGAATACGATATGGTACAAGGAGGAGTGCACCATGATGAATACGCCGTTGTTGTTAACCAGTTTTATGCAGTATGCCGCCAGGTATTTTCCGACCAAGGAGATTGTCTCCGTATACGCAACAGGCACTTTCCGTTATACGTATGCCGACTGGTATAAACGCACATGCCAGCTGGCGGGGGCATTGCAATCTCTCGGGATTAAAAAGGGCGACCGCGTTGCGTCATTTTCTCTGAACAACCACCGGCACATGGAACTTTACTTCGGTGTTCCCTGCATGGGTGCGGTTCTGCATACCCTCAACATCCGTCTTTCCGCCGAAAACCTGGTTTACATCATCAATCACGCCGGGGACCGCATTCTTTTCATTGATGAGGATGTTTACTTTCTCCTTGAACCCTTGAAAGATCAGCTAAAGACCATTGAAAAATATGTCATCCTGTCCCAGTCCGGAGTCATGCCGCAGACAACCCTTTCCCCGGTTGTCCTGTATGATGATCTGATCAAAGATTTTCCGGAAACCTTTGATTTCCCGACAGACCGTGATGAAAATGAACCCTGCATGATCTGCTACACCTCGGCAACGACGGGCGATCCCAAGGGTGTTGTTTACAGTCATCGAGGCCTGGTCATGCACTCCTTTGCCACGGGTGTCACATTGGGCATTCAGGAGACGGATTGCGCCCTGCATATCGTTCCCATGTTTCACGCCAACGCCTGGGGGGCTCCTTTTGCCTGCACCATGCGCGGCCTGAAACAGGTACTGCCGGGCCGGCAGATTCTGGATATGGCAATGCTTTGCCGGATCATCGCCGAAGAGAAGGTGACCTTCTCCTGCGGTGTGCCCACGATTTGGATTATGCTCCACAATTACCTGGAAAGCGGCGGAACGCATGACTTCTCTTCCATCCGTTATTTATTTTCAGGCGGATCCGCCATGCCCCGGCATCTCATCGAATCCTATGAAAAGAAATACAGCGTACTTATGGCACAGGGCTATGGTGCCACGGAAACGTCGCCGGTTGTCACCCTGTCCCTTCCCAAAAGCTATATGGACAACATGAGTGTTGATGAAAA
The DNA here is from genome assembly GCA_002070455.1 of Deltaproteobacteria bacterium ADurb.Bin151. Taxonomy (GTDB): domain Bacteria; phylum Desulfobacterota; class Syntrophia; order Syntrophales; family Smithellaceae; genus UBA8904. Next base: position 72,313 of record MWDG01000002.1, on the reverse strand, counting down.
AATTGATGTCCGGGCCACAGCGGGAATGCCTATCCCGGGGCTCGATGTGAGACTGGTCAGCATCGAAACGGGCAAAGACGTTCAGATGGACGGCAGGGAAATGGGAGAAATCCTGGTGCGCGGTCCCTGGATCGCTTCAGAGTATTATAAGGATCCCGGGCAGACGGCGCTGAGCTTCCGGGACGGCTGGTTCCATACCGGCGATATCGGAACCATGAGCAAAGAAGGATACATCTCTCTGGTGGACAGGACAAAAGACCTGATCAAGAGCGCCGGGGAGTGGATTTCTTCCATCGATCTGGAAAACGTGATCATGGGATTTTCCAAGGTGCTGGAAGCGGCGGTGATCAGTCTGCCTGATGACAAATGGCAGGAAAGACCTTTGGCCTGCGTTGTGCCCCAGCCCGATGCGGCAGATAACATTACACAAGAGGAGATCCAGACCTATCTGAAAGATAAAGTCGCCAAATGGTGGATTCCGGACGAAATCGTTTTTATGAAGGAACTTCCCAAGACCAGCGTCGGCAAATTCGACAAGAAAAAACTCCGGGAAACTGTCATCCCGGATATTCTGAAAAAGAGAGGTAAAAAATGAGCGTAAATCATCACGACAGAGTGGCCGTTGTCGATGCCTGCCGAACGCCGTTCATGCGCTCCGGTACGGCCTTTTATGATCTGATGGCCTGGGAGCTGGGCTGTTACGCTGTCAAAGGGCTCATTGTCCGAACGGGGATTGAGCCATCACTCGTCGACTACGTGATGATGGGAACGGTGATGGCTGATATTGCCACAACCAACGTAGCGCGGGAAATCATGCTGGGGGCGGGACTTCCCGGAACGATACCGGCTCATACCTGCACGGCAGCATGTGTTTCGGCAAACATCGCTGTCACATCCGCTTGTGACATGATTCACGCCGGTCAGGTGGAGACAGTCATTGCCGGAGGCGTGGAATCCCTGTCCGATCCGGCAATCAAAATCTCAAAGCGCTACCGCAGGTTCATTCTTGATCTTACGATGTTCAAACGTCCGAAAACGCTTTCCGGCAAAATGAAGCTGCTTCGAAAAATGAAACTGAAGGACTTCTTTGTTCCTGAAAAACCGGCCATCGCTGAATATTCCACGGGTCTTTCCATGGGGGCCAATGCAGACCGACTGGCACGCCGTCTTGGCATAACGAGGGAAGATCAGGATGAATACGCCGCACGGTCGCACAGGCTGGCGGTTGAGGCGATCCAGAAAGGCATCATGAAAAAGGAAGTCATCCCCGTTGTTGTCCCCCATACCGGTCAGGTGGTGACGGATGATAACGGGCCCCGTGCGGACGCCTCGACCGAAAAGCTTGCCTTAGTAAAACCGGCTTTTGAAAAACGCTACGGAACCGTTACAGCGGGCAACTCCTCGTTTCTTACAGATGGCGCATCGGCCGTCCTCCTGATGAAGGAATCAAAAGCGAAATCTTTGGGATTGAAACCGAAGGCATTTATCCGGGCATACGCCCAGGCAGGCTCCAATCCATGGGAAGAACTGCTGCTGGGGCCGGCTTTTTCTTCCGCGCGTGCATTGAAAAAAGCGGGCATCGGACTTGCCGATATTAAGGTTCTGGAAATTCATGAAGCATTTGCCGCCCAGATCCTTGCCAACATCCGTTACATGGAATCCGAGAAATGGAGCAGGGAAAGTCTGGGACTTGCCGCCCCAATGGGAAGGATTGATTTGGAGCTTCTTAATACAAGAGGTGGATCTCTTTCTCTGGGCCATCCTTTCGGCGCCACGGGAGGAAGGCTGATTGCGAGTTGCTGTAACCGCATGCAGGAGGAAAATGCACAGTTCGGTCTGATCGCGGGCTGCGGTGCGGGGGCTGTGGGCAATACCATCATTTTAGAAAATGCACAGTAGAGGAGGCAGCAATGAAATATCTGGCAATGGAAAAAACAAAAGATGGAATTGCTATCATAACGATTGATTGTCCTGAAAGCAAAGTAAACAAGGTTTCATCGGGCCTGCTGGATGAAGTGGCCGGTGTCTTGGATGATATAAAAAATGATAAGAGCATCAAGGGGATGGTGATTGCGAGCGGCAAAGAAGACAACTTTGTTGTCGGAGCGGATATTGATGAACTGAAAGGAATGCGAACCACAGAGGAAGTGATTGCCTACATCAGCAAAGGTCACGCTATCCTCAACAGCCTGGAAAAAATGAAAATCCCCGTGGTGGCCTGTATTCATGGCAACTGCCTGGGCGGCGGCCTGGAGCTGGCGCTGGTCTGTAATTATCGGATGGCGGTCAACGGTCCGCAGACGGTTCTGGGATTCCCGGAAGTGCAGCTGGGGCTGCTGCCTGCTGCAGGCGGAACGCAGAGGCTCCCCCGGCTTATCGGTCTGACGGCCGCCCTGCCCATGTTGCTTACCGCGCGTAATCTTCGGGTGAAGAAAGCCAAACGCGCAGGACTGGTGGATGAGCTGATTCCTCCCTATGGGATTAAAGAAACGGCTGCTAAAAAAGCGCTGGAACTGGCCGGGAGAGGGAATATCAAAAGAAAGCGCAAGCGTTCGTTTTCCTCTTTCCTTCTGGAATCCAATCCTGTCGGAAGGTCCATCGTGTTTTCACAGGCCAGAAAAATGGTTACCCGCCAGACTTACGGCTGTTACCCCGCACCATATGCCATCATTGAAGCAGTGGAGCATGGACAGAAACACGGAAAGACCGCGGGGCTGAAAAAAGAAATCGAACTTTTCGGTCGACTGGTGACAACTGCCCAGTCTAAAGCTCTCATGAGCCTTTTTTTCGGCATGACCGATCTGAAAAAAAATCCCCAGAAAAGCCTTGCCAGGAAAGTGGGGAAAATGGGCGTCATTGGAACCGGATTGATGGGACAGGGCATTGCCTCCGTCTCCACGGCCATTTGCGATACCATTTTAATGAAGGATGTTAAATTGGATGACGCCGCCCGCGGAATGAAGGAGATGTGGAAAGGACTGGAAAAGAAAGTCAAATCGGGCGCTATTCTTGAATTTGACAGTCATGTCCAGTATGGGAAGCTTGTTCCCTGCGACGACTACTCCCTGTTTAAAAATACAGATCTTGTAGTTGAGGCCGTATTTGAGGATCTCGCTGTTAAGCAGCGCGTTCTTGCCGATGTGGAAACCGCGACGGACGAGCGAACCATTTTCGCATCCAATACCTCGGCCATTCCCATTCATGATATTGCCGAAGGATGCAAAAGACCGGAGAATGTGATCGGGATGCACTACTTCTCACCTGTTCCCAAAATGCCTCTTTTGGAAATCATTACGACAGATAAAACTGCGCCATGGGTGACAGCCACCGCCCTTGACATGGGGATCGCCCAAGGGAAAACCTGCATTGTCGTCAAGGACGGCCCCGGTTTTTACACGACACGGATTCTGGCGCCTCTGTTGAATGAAGCCGTTCTTCTTGTGGAGGAAGGTGCGGATTCCGTCGATATAGATAGGGCAATGAGGCAATTCGGCTACCCTGTCGGTCCGATCACCCTTATTGACGAGGTGGGGATTGATGTGGGTGCGCACGTCGCCATGGGTTTGGGAAAGATGTTTGCGGCAAGGGGCATGCAGTCTTCCGATGCTTTCCCGAAACTGACCGCAAAAGGGTACAAGGGAAAGAAAAACAAAAAAGGGTTTTACCGATATGATGGAAAAAAGAAGAAAGGGAAAAAGATACCCAATGAAGAAGTCTATGCCCTGCTGGGTGCTGCGCCCCGCAAAAAATTTGATGCAAAATTGATTCAGCAGCGGGTAAGTATGATGATGATTAATGAAGCGCTGATTTGTTTGCAGGAGGGGATTATTTCCTGCCCTCGTGACGGGGATATCGGCGCTGTTTTCGGTTTGGGGTTTCCGCCTTTTGAGGGAGGGCCGTTCCGTTATATCGATCGTGTCGGAGCTTCTTCGGTCAAGGCCACGCTGGAATCCCTGGAAAAAACTTACGGGAATCGTTTTGCACCCCCTCAGATCCTTAAGGACATTGTGCAAAGCGGCAGGAAATTCTACGGGGAATAGTATGCCATGTCCGGTTTTCAAGAAGATCCTCTGGGCTTGATGATTGATTTGCGGCTTTTTGGACCGGTGGAGAAACGAAACAGGCGGCTGAAAAGTCCTTTTTTGAGTTTAGTATCGGAAATCCCCCTCAGCTTTTTCAATCTCTGCTCCAACTCGATATCCTTAACGCTTGGATACTGGACCAGATCATCGATCAGTAGCTTTGGTTTCCCCGCATTTTCTTGAATCGGGACAGGAATGACAGGCTGTTGATAACCTGTGGATAACTTCACTAGCTTGTCGTCTCGCCTGGATTGTTTTTGACCAGGCAGTTTATAGCTCTTTTTATTCAGAGATTGAAGAGCATTTTCTACGATGACGGAATAGCTCTCACCGGTCTTTTCCTTTTCCTCGGCAAGGATTGCCCGGGCCTCATGGGACAACAAGACCGTTATAGAGGTCTTGCCTTCGGCTTTTTGCTTTTCACGCCAGATTTTTATTCTATCTGATGGTTTTTTCATCTATTATACTTGTTACAAGTAACAGGGTTATTATTTCTTGTAACGTTGCTTGTGCACTTTGTCAATATTTTTTTCAGATTTTTTCCAGTTGTCCAGGTGGCACAGCCAGCTGGAAATTTAAATCTGCGATGATCCATTTTCAGAATTTCGGATGCATACAATGTAATACACATTTGCATCTGGAGAATCGATGTTTACTATTCGAAAGCAGAAGCGAGCCAGAGTGTTTAAAACTCATACCGCAGGCTGATCCAACCATGATGGCCGTAGAAATCCGGCTTCGTTTCAAAATCGTAGTTCAGCGATACCGACCAGCTTGTTGGGGTCATAATGGTCAGCTTTGCACCAATGCTGCCACTTGAGCGGGCCGGGTCAACACCTTGCGTGACGAATGAGGTACCGCCCCCTGCAAATGAAGAGGTGATCTGCTGGGCGTCTCCTGCAAAGTCATAAAGCCATTTGGCATGCAGCTCAGGCGTTATTCTGACGTTTTTATTTATGATAGGGTAGGCGACTTTCATACCCAGGCCGGTCTGGAAGAGATTGTAGTTCTGACGGTCTACTTTCAGGTTCAGGGCACCGGCTTGTGTTTCCGTATAGTCCTCCAGACTCAGGTGAATCATCTGGAGCGACATGAGGGGAGTCAGGATGATGCCCCTGATGTTGAAGGCATAACCGCCTTCGAGATAACCGGAAACCTGACAGCCGTCATAATTGCTTTTTGCCGTGCGATTGATCCCGCTGAAAACAATGTGCCTTGATGTGTCATACCGGTTGTAGGAAAAAGAAAGGATGGCGTCAAGATAATAGGCGTCCTGAGCCAGGCTGCCATAGATGCTTCCCTGGTAACTGTCGGCATCGGTGTTGGTGTTCACATCATGGGTTGTCACGTAGTTTCGCGCGGAACCGAAACTGAAACCCGCAAGAATATTCTTATAAAGAAATCTGTCGAAGCCGAGCGAAAGCCCCCATATATTTGCCGTATAACCGTCGCTTACTCCCGTGGTTCCCTGGTGGAGATAACTGCCGAATCCCTGCACCCAGGCTGAATTGTTGGCGGTTTCGTGACAGGTCCGGGCACCGGTCATGTTGATATCTTCCGTTTGGCACGCCTGTACCTGCCCAATTCTGTTCAGGATGGTATTATTGTATTGGCCCACGGTCCCGAAACTCGTCTGCACCAGTCCGTTGTTGACGTTGGGTTCCATTTGCCGGGCATTGCGGGGATTGCCGGAAAAGTCAAGATCCTCCAGGACGGCGGCCATATCGCCTGTTGCCGTGTTTGCCATACTGTCGAGAACGAAGCCCAGCGAGGCATTGCCGGACCGCAGCGTGTAGAAGGTATTGTCACGTGCAGCAATGAAATAGAGATTCAGGTTGTCTGCCGTTCGCCAGTCGGAAAAGGTGATCATCGGAAGGGCACTGTCATTGAGGATGGACAGCTTTGCGTTGTAAAGAATCGGCTGCACCGCATCCACGATGAGAAACGAGTCATTGTTTCTTATATTGTTGCCTGTTCGGGTAACGTTTACAGCAAGCGTGTTGCCTTCAAGAGTGACCGTGTTGGCGTTAACGATCAGTGCGGAGGTGGCCATGTCTTTATTCAGGGTGAAGTTAAAACGGTTTGTTCCTGTACCAAGGTCTATGCTCCCGTCGATTTGACCGTCATTGATGGTCAGTGTGTCATTTCCGGCGCCGGTCCTGATGGCGTAGCCTGTTCCGGTACCGGTGATCGTGCCGGAATTGATGATTTCCGTATCACCCGCCCAAGCTGCCACGGCGGTTCCATTGGCCCCTGGGGCTACAATCGTACCGGAATTGATGAGCGTGTTTTTCACTTCACGGTTTTGAGGACTATAGGGTGCAGCATCTCCCTTGAACAGGAGCGCAATGTTTTCAGTTCCGGCAATATTGAATTTTTTCGTGTCCGCAGTCGCGGTAATCGACCCTGCGTTTGTGACCGTATAATCCCGGGATGAAACCAGGATGCCCTGGCCGGGGTTTTGAGCAGAACTGATCAATCCGTCCGGGCCGATGGTGATGGTATGGGGCAAGCCGGTGTCCCGGCGGGCACCGACCTGATAAGCGGCGCCGGCCCAGAGCGTATTGCAGGGACCGGTCACGTTGAAGCTGGCAAAGCCGTTTCCATATTGAGCGCCTGCGGCGTTGCGCAGTTTTGTTCCGTCATTTTTTGTATAAAGATAGGATTGTGTTGAGTAGATGCCGACGACAACGACTTTACCTTCCTCATTCGTACCGGATGGTGTCTTTGCCGGATCGGAATTGCGCGTGCCGCCCAGCAGGATGAATTCCGACAGTCCCTGCACCTCCGACAGTTTTGTGGGAACGTTTGGAGCCTGTCCCCAGTGGTATGTATATCCCAGCTCCGTCCAGGGAAAACGGTTATTTACATCAGGATCGGAATGGGATTGTGTTGCCCATGCATTGTATGCTGCCTTGTAATTGGCATAAACCGCTTCTGCTGCCGGATCCCCGTTTCTTCCAATGCCAGCCTCCTCGGGGCTGGCGGGAAAGGGAGTGTCGCCGGGGGCAAATTTTCCATACGTTCCGTATTCCCCGGGATTAGTGCTGTATTTAGCAGGGTCGGGGTTCCGTGTCGGACGCAGCAGGTGGGGATTGTAATGATCGCCGATGGTCACCGCCATTTCAAAGATGGCGTCATGGGTTCCCGTGCTGCTCATCCCCGTTCCCTTTTCCAACCCCCGGATGATCGTATTGGCGTTCAGATTCTGTCTGTCAATGAAGGAAGTAACTTCTTTCCCCGTCGTGACCCAGGACCTCATGATGGTTGTGCCATCCCGTACCGCATAGGAAGACCCTGCAGTGGTCGGTATGTTAGGCCAGTAATAACCGTTGTAGGCCCGTTCCGTGCTGGCTGTGCGAACGATCAACTGGTCGCCGTAGTATTTCAGGTCGAAGGGATTGGCCCCTACCGAGGCGGCTGTGGAGATTTTTACGATGTCATCGTAGGCCGCCATCCAGTTTATCGGTGCGTCTGCGTTCGTCTTGGCGTTAACCAGAGAGTCGGAATAAGTCTCCATTTGTGCTGTGCCTGTCAGGGTGGAGCATAAAAGAATGAGCGGGATGAGAACAAATGCTAAAAGATGTTTGTTCATTTACTTTGTCTCCATAAGATCAGGCATGATCTTGACCGGTTTAGATTTGTCGGAAATAGAGTACACTTTTTTAGCGCAGGAAAATACAAAAAGTTTTATATGTCAAAAAATATTAACCATGAAATTTGATGTACAGAAATTTATCGCGGGGGTGCCTTATCAAAAGCTGCTTGACACATAATTCTTCACCTCATATACTTTTTTCGGGTGCAGAAAGCCCGTGTCCATAGATTCCATTTTTTTATATCGCATAAGAAAGTTATCGATTGTTGCGCCTTCTCACAGAAGAGAGGCAAATTCTGAAAAAGGAGCACTCCATGAAAGACGGGTACTGGCTGGTTGGATTTCAATACGAGTTAACCGGGAATCTGTATAGCCTGGGACGAATCCCCAAATGTAAGTCTGCGATGCTCAAGCATTTGAAGCCCGGCGACAGGGTACTCGTTGCCGGGGTCGGGCATGGAACGGAGGCCATAGAAGCAAGCAAGCTCGGCGCGAAGGTGACGGCTGTTGACCTGTCGGAAACCATGATCAGTCAATTCCGCAAACGCATTGCAAAGGAGAACCCGCCGAACGAGATCCGTGTGATCAATGATGATATTTTCAATATCAGGGAGACGGGTCAGTATGACATGGTGATTTCAAACTTCTTTCTGAATGTTTTCTCCGAGACTAGGGTGGTCGAGGTTGCAAACCACCTTGGAACACTCGTCAAACCCGGCGGCTATTTTGTTGTGGGAGAATTTGTCCTGCCGGAAAAGACAGGGTGGAGGGGAATTGTGCAAAGACTGAACTGGTATTTCGCCATCTCTTTCTACAGCCTGACCACTGAGGCAGTCTTCCATCCCGTGTGGAATTACGCCGGCCTTGTGGAAGGATCTGGTTGTAAAATCCAGGAAATTGAATACTTCACAATTTGCGGTGTCAAACTGTACTGGTCGATCCTGGGGGAAAAAACCTGACAGTGATTGTCGCTCTATTGTGGTGCTTCATTATAATCTTGTCATATCGACCAGCGGGAGATATCTTTTTTATACTCCGAATTCATGAAGATTTCTCACAGAGTTTATCTTGAGCATAGCGGAAGGATTCGAAACGAGTAAATGAAAGGGTTATGACATTGGTGTAAAGCTTTTATTGAAACATTACACCAGCAGCTACCCCCCGAAGTGCTCTTTTACGGTCTTAAATGCCTGGTCTGCCACATCAATGGTTTTTCGGATGTCGTCTTCGGTATGAGCCGCGCTCAAAAACATGTTGTGATGCCAGAAAAAGAATACTCCGTGCAGAGAGCATTCTTTGCAGAAAAGCTGGGCCCGCCTGAAATTCTTTTCATTGGTGAAATGCAGGAAGGGAATGGCATTTGGTCCGGACATTTTAAACTGGAGTCCACGGGCGGTGGCGCGTTCTTCGAGACCCCGGCGGAGTTGCAGGCCGCGCGCGTCGCAGATGCCGGCGGCGTCGATCTTCTGCATTTCATCAATGCAGGCCAGCGCCGCCGCCATTTCCGGAGAATTGTTCCAGTAGGAGCCGGTCTGAAAAGCTTTTGAGGCGACCATCCGCATTTTGTCTGTGCCGACCAGGGCGGATATCGGATAACCGTTGGCGATTGCCTTGCAGTAACAGGCCAGATCGGGTTTGAAGCCGAAATAATGGGCCGAACCTTTTATGTCAAGCCGCCATCCGGCGCGCACATCGTCAATGATCAGCACGATATCGTTTTCATCGCAGACCCGGCGCATGCCCTGCCAGTATCCCGGAGAGGGGAGCATCTGCTGCTCTAAGACGGGGTGATGGTAAGGCGTGAACATCGCTCCGGCGATCTGGCCCTTATTATCTTCCACAACCTGCCGGAAGGCATCCAGGTCTCCCCAGGGAACCATGATAATATCCGCCCGGTCGGCTGGACTGATTCCGGTATGGTTGGAGCCTGCCCACGGCTGGGTCCCGTGATAGCCTCCATGGGACAGCACAATCTTGTTTCGCCTTCTGTAGCCCCGGGCCAGGACAAGGGCCCAGGAGGTCGTGTCCGCGCCGTTCTTGGCGAACACGGCCCAGTCGGCGCAGTCGTTCACCTCCACCATTTTTTCAGCCAGATCAATCAGCAGGGTGGAAGGCGGCATAGTTGCCGTTCCCTTCCTGGCCTGCACGGCGAAGGCCTCGTCAACCCGGTCGTGGGCGTAGCCGAGAATCATGGGGCCATAGGCGCAGGAATAATCGATGTATTCATTGCCGTCCACATCCCAGAAGCGCGGACCTTTGGCCTTGGCAATGAAGTAGGGATAGGATCCGGGAATGGTTGTGGAAGGATTGAAATGCCCGTAGATACCCTGGGGAATGACTTTGGCGGCGCGCTGAAACAGCGCTTTAGACTGCTCAAAGGTATAGGCCATGCTTTGTCTCCTATTGCAGATAGACGCCGACCCTGTCGAGAAATAGGTTGATGGCTTCGCCCATGTGAAGATCACCCTCGACCAGAATGTCTTCCAGACAGATTGCGGCAAACACGTCCACCCTGTCATCAACAATATCCAGGAACAGGTCCCGGGTGGCAAATTCCATGACAAGATCAGGATCTGTCGCGCGACCGTTGCGGGCGGTTACATCCTGCCCGTTGAAAGTGATATTGACAGCTTCGTCGTCTTTGATCCTGACTTCGGCAATTCCCCTGAGGTTTCGTGCAATGATTTGTGACTCGGGTTCAGATGCGGCGATGGCGGCAATGGCTTTGCCCACCGTGTTGATGAGAAGTCTGGCCTTGATTTTACGGGGAGGGTTGGCGCCTTTCAGGATGGCCTCCATTCTTTTGGCAAGGCTTGAGAACACCTTCAGTCCCCTGGCCTTGAGCAGACCTTTTAAAGGGATCGGAAAGCCCGAACCGGTGCCGGTAAACAGGTTATTGAGGATACTTGCGGTGGGGAAAAACAGGACAATGTCGGGCTTTCCGGTTTTCCCCTCTGCAACGCTGATGGCGCCGTTTTTCATTTCCAGGGTGGCCCTCGGGCCTTTCAGGCCGACGATGAAAAAGATCCTGCCGTTCCATGTCCGTGCAAGGGAAAATGCGTCTGCATCCTCCTTTGTCAGGATTTCAAAATTTGAAAGTACGGCATCCATGTGGATTCTTGCCAGAACGTCTTCGTTTCGCACATGATCCTCGCTAGGTGGAAAAACCGGTGATCAATAAAAATTTTTTTGTAACCTACTATTTAGCCGGAAGCCTGTCAATAGGTGGTGCATAGGGGTTGCATTCTTTTGCCCCCTTTGGATGTTTTTACCTTCTATTGTCCCTCTCTGGAGGGGGCAGGCGGAGGATTCTTTTTAATGCAGTGCGCTCCGCTTACCCGTTTGGTTATATGCCAAACTCGCCGAAGCGGATTGCTCGGGGAGCAATCCCTACAATTACCACCTCCGGCGCTCCGCGCCACCTCCGCCGGCGGAGGACATAGCGACTGTAATCGTTTATATATTGAATTGCAGAGATAATAAAAAATGAATGACAGAAGTAGATTGGAGTGATAAAGTTTTTATTAAAACTGCACGATAAGGAGATGATATGAAAATTGACTTTTTCTGCTGGAATAAATGAAACACCTGCCGTAAAGCAAGGGAGTATCTCTTGCAAAAGAAAGTGGAAATCAACGAACGGGATTTTTTCAAGACACCTTTTACACGTACAGAAATCAACGCACTGCTGCAGAAACAGCCGGCTTCGGAGATGTTCAGTTTTCGTTCACCCAGTTTTAAGTCACTGGGGCTGGATCAGGCAAATCTCAAGGATAAAGATCTGATTGACCTGATGCTGAAAGAACCGCGCCTTATTCGCCGTCCCATCGTGAAGGTTGACAGAAAAGTTTATTTTGGGGTGGACAGTAAGGCTTTGGCAGAAATCATGAAAACCTGATTTGAACCCGGACTGGACGTCTGATGCTTTATGTCCCTGTCCCGGAGATTCTAAAAACTGCGGCACGACGAAAAATTTGCACGAACCGGAGAAAAAACCATGAGCAAGCCAATGACCTATAAAGGCTACTGTGCAAAGATAGAATACAGCGAGGAACGGGGATGCCTTGTTGGCTGTGTTTTCGATATTCAACATGAAATCAGTTTCCAGGGTGATTCCGTAGAGAGCATCAAAAAGGCTTTTGAGCAGGCCGTTGACGGTTATCTGGCCGGTTGCGCCGAAAGAAACGAAGAACCGGAAAAGCCTTCCGAAGCGCGTTCAGTGGTACGCATCAGTGCGGCTTTGCACAGTTTGATAGCCGTGGCCGCCAGGAAGGAAAACAAAAGTGTCAATGAATGGTTGGCTGAAGCCTGCAAGAAGGATGACGGCAAAGAGGATTGATGATGGCTGCTGCAGGGCCGATCACGAAACACAGATTTTCTGAAATCGGCGCAATACGGGAATGAATGACAGGAGGGGAGTACTGCATCATGGAGAAGATCATTTGCTTTTCCCTGGGATTGTCCCGCGAGGACATAGAAAAGGGAAAGATTTCGTTTTGTGAAGTTCATCCGGAAAAGATTGAACTGGAAGTGATTCCCCTTACGGAAAACATGATGCCTGTGGGAGTGGGAGAAGTATTGGAACGAGTGTCGGCGGGCGGGATGGGGCAGGACAATGTGAGAGAAAAGCAAGGCTCCTCTCCGGTGCAGGGGCAATACAGGGCGGTGATGGTCAACGCGATGGAACGGGAGCAGGTTCTGCACGTGATGAGGAGCTTCAAGGCCGTTTTGCCCGATCCTCAACATATGATCTTTGCCATCATAACCGATACGGCTCTTACATGGACTTTTAGCGAGTATATCGAACATCTTGCCATGGAACATGAATATATGAAAACGCGTAAGCCCGCAACGAAATCGTAATAGGGCAGCAGTGACTTGAGTCTCCGAAGCGAATTGACAAATCCGCTGATTTGTGAGAAATTTTTATCAAAATATATACAGGAGCAACGAGTATGGAAAAGGAAAATATCCCGGTTCATTACACGATCAGGGCGGCTGTTTTATTGACAGCCGCGTTTTTGTTCACACTGGCCCTGCTTCCCGCCGCCACGGGTTTTGCGCAGGCAACCGATGAAAAATCCATCGAGTGCCAGAAAGAAATTGCCAAAACCATTGTGCATGGAACCGCACTGGGACTAGGTGAAATTCTGAGGGATGTGAAGGGAGAAAAAAAGCGCATTGCCCTGGCCCGGAAATTTGTCAGTCCCGTTCGTTTTTACGCGGACAACACGGGATATTTCTATGTCTATAAATACAATTGCGTGAATGTCGCCCATGCAATCCAGAAAGAGCTGCAGGGCAAAAATCTTTACAAGCATAAAGATGCCAAGGGGAAATATGTCATTCGTGAACTGAGCGACACGGCAAAAACCGGCGGGGGATTCGTTGATTTCTACTGGCTGAAACCGGGCGCCAAGGGCGAACAGAAAAAGGTCGGTTATGTTGAGCCCATTCCGGGAACAGACTACTTCATCGGAACGGGTGTGTATCTACCGTAAAAGGGAAACGGACAATAAATAAAGGACAGGGGCGGGGAGAGGAATTTGAAAAAAGTACTGATTATCGATGACGAATTATTTTTTTGCAGAGCCATCAAGAAGAACCTGGAAACGAATGACGAATTTCAGGTGCTGACCGCGACGCGGGGGGATGAGGGGATAAACCTTGCGAAGGATGAGCAGCCGGATGTTATTCTCCTGGATATTATGATGCCCGGCATGTCCGGAACCGAAGTAACGGATGCGTTATTAGCGGATCCGCATACCCGTTCCATTCCCATCATCTATGTGACCGCCATCGTGAATGAAGCTGACGTACAAAAAGGTGCGGGCATTTCCGGCGGTAAAGCCTTGATCGCGAAGCCCGTTAAAATCGACGAACTGGTTAAAAAAATAAACGAAGTTTGCCAGAGTCAATAGCCCGCGACTGTGTAAGAATGGTGCTTTGCTGATGGTCAGGCATCAAAGGAGAAAACAGTGTATCCAGGGCGTAATATTCTTTTCATCATCGTAAGTCTTGCCTGTATGATCCATACGGGATGCGCAAATCTCAATACGTTTCAGCGAGAGGGTGAGATTCATTTTCCGGGATTGAAATCAGCGGTCGAGGTTCTGCGCGATGAACAGGGCATTGCTTATATTTTCGCAGCAAATGAGGAAGACTTGTGGCTGGCCCAGGGGTTTGTGACGGCACAGGACCGGCTCTTTCAGATGCATCTGACCCGGCTTATGGTTTCCGGGCGCATCAGCGAGCTTGTGGGAAGGCCGGGCCTGGAATCGGACATTCGTATGCGCGCGCTTGGCTTTGTCCGCCAGGCCGAAAAGCATGCGGCCATGCTGAACGAGGCGAACCGGCGTTACCTTGAACTCTACGCGGAAGGTGTCAATGCGTTTGTTGCCCGTAAGGATGATTTGCCGCTGGAATTCAATCTCTCCGGAGTTAATCCGGAACCGTGGACGATCGCTGATTCCCTTGCCCTTGTCTATTACATGGGATGGTCCACGGCGGCCAATGTCAAGGACGAAATCATCGCCCAACTGCTCGTGGAGACTTTGGGTCCCGAAAAGGCGAAGGACCTTTTCCCGCTCAACATCAATCCGGACACGGAAAACACTTGTCCACCGGTGAAAAAAACAGCAAATGATTACCTGCCTGAAAAGACAAATCTTGACCTTGCAGCTGATCCTGCTCTCATGTCCCTGTGGCAAGAACAAGTTTCCGGGTTGCACATCGGCAGCAATAACTGGGTTGTTGGCCCAGGGCTTTCCGTAAGCGGAAAGCCTGTCGTAGCAAATGACCCACACCTGGATGCCCGCATCCTTCCCGGTCCCTGGTATCCCTGCGGACTGATTGCACCGGAGTTGAAGGCAGTCGGCGTGAACGTTCCGGGGATTCCGGGAATGGTGGCCGGACGCACCGGGCACATTGCCATCGGAATGACGAATTCGTATGCCGATACGCAGGATCTTTTCATCGAGACCATCGATCCGGCAAACCCGAACCGCTACATGGAAGGCGGCAGGTCTCTTCCCTTCGAGATTCTGAAGGAAAAGATCCGAATAAAGGATTCAAAAAGCGCAGGCGGTTTTCAGGAGGAAGAAATTGCCATTCGCCTGACGAAACGGGGACCTGTTGTTTCCGGGGTATTGAAAGGGCTCGATAGTCGCAAGGTCATTACCATGCGCTGGTCTCCCTTTCAAAACATGGCGCCGTCGCTTGGTCTTGATCAACTGATGAAGGCCCGAAATGTTGCCGAGGTCCGTGAAGCACTTCGACAGGTCACGACCATCATGCTCAACTTCGTTTTTGCCGACGGGGAGGGGCATTTCGGGTGGCAGACGACGGGACGCATTCCTATTCGCGTTAGGGGAAATGGTCTGGTTCCGTTCCGGGTGACTGACGGCCGCGATAACTGGAGGGGCTGGATAGAATACGAAAAGATGCCGCAGTCCTATGACGCCGCGAAAGGCTGGCTGGGCACCTGCAATCATTACGCCGTCCCGTGCGATTACCCCTATTACTACACTTCCCATGCCTCGGCGTCCTATCGTTACCGCCGTCTGACTGAATTGATGAACAGGCCCGGGAAGAAGACGGTTGATGATCACTGGAATTTTCAGCGTGATCATTTGAATGTGATGGCCAGGCAGATTGCCCCTGTCATGTCAAAAGCACTTCTTGCTCATCAGGATACGGAAGCCATGGGGAGGATTCTCAGGGACTGGGATTACCGTGATGATCCGGACCAGGCCGCACCGGCTGTTTTTCAATCCGTTTATCGTCATTTCTTCCTTGCCGTTTATCAGGATAAACTGGGGGCGGACCTCACCAAATTGCTCATCGATCATCCCTATTTCTGGCAGGAATCCCTTCAGCGAATGGTCCTGGCGGGCAAGACGCCCTGGTTTTCTCAATCACGGGATGATCTCTTCCACAGGGCCGCCCTTGAAACTTACCGGGAAATGAGCCGTCTTCAGGGGAATGATCCCCAGAAGTGGAAATGGGGCAGCGTGCATCATCTTAAACTGGTTTCGCCGCTGCGACTCAAGGGGTTCGGCAGCGGGTTGCTGGGAGGCGGTTCCCATGCCATGGGAGGATCGCAGGAGACCCTTTTGCGGTCCAGATTTGATTATAATAAACCCTATGATGTAACAGTTTCCGCATCCCTGCGCATGGTGGCCGATCTTGGTGATCCCGACAAGGTTTTGGCCGTCCTGCCGGGCGGCGCGTCCGGCCGTCAGTTCGATCCCCATCATCAGGACCAGGTCGGGCCTTTTATGGACGGGGAGAAGCGATACTGGTGGTTTGGCGATCAAAAAATCCGCGAACACGCGCTGGAAAAACTCCGTCTGGTTCCGTAAATTTTTATCGGATTTCATCATAAAATGGCTGAACTTCAGTCGACTATGTGATACAAATATAAATCCATCGTTAATAAATGTTTGGAAAGTCAGGCGCCGTGGTGAATTTTACGGATTTGCGATGGTATGGGAATAACCGGAATGCCTCCTGAATATGAAAGATGAATGTGCCATGACTGAACTGATGATTGAATATCCTATACGCGCGATTGATGGCAGGGAACTGCTTCCGGCCCGAACGGTCTTGTCGGACGAAAACCTGCAAAAAATGATTTCAGGCAACCGATCCCCGGTCCTTACTGGCAGACTTCTGGAATTCGGATCGATAAAGTCGGACATCCTGGAGTTCCTTGATCAGGACAATTATCTTTCCGTATTTGACAGCAGGGAAACCCGTCTGAGGCTTTTGGCCAGGATGTTGAAGGTTGAGCTGCCGCTGCCGATACTGGAATCAATATATTTCTTCAAGGAGTATGATTTTTACACATATCGGCATCTCCTCACGGTTTCTGCGCTTTCAACACTGCTGGCTGAATGTCTCGTAAAAGACAGAATATCCATGATGGATGGCGTTGTCGGGGCACCGTCCCATGACATCGGGAAAATAACCGTGCCTGTGAATATTCTGAATAAACAAACCCCGCTAACGTCTGATGAACATAAAATTCTGAAGCAACATACGCTGACAGGTTATGTATTGCTGAGCCATTATTTCGGGGACCCGGAAAATATCACGGCAAGAGTCGCAAGGGACCATCATGAAAGACGGGACGGTTCGGGATATCCCCGGGGAATCCGCATAGACAATACGATGATCGAGCTTGTCATCGTCACCGATGTATACGATGCCCTTATTTCTTCAAGACCTTACCGCCCGTCTTCTTACGATAAACGTACGGCCCTTGAAGAAATAACGAAAATGGCTGAGAACGGACTGGTTGGCTGGAATGTTGTCAAGGCATTGATCAACCAGAACAGAAAAAAGCGCGTCAGCATCGACGAGTGCCTGGTGTCCCTGGAAAAAAGGGGAGTCCCCCCGCCCCGATAACCTTTATGGCAGGATAGCGGATAAAGATTCTGAAAAGACCGAAAAATAAAAGAGACTCCAGCATATTCTTTCTCTGCCCCGGTCTGTCGCAGGCCGGGTAGCGATGGTCTGCCGGGTCGGTGACGGGCCGGATCAGGTCAAATGCGTGAAGAATAAAATAAGGAACTTGTTCCGGATTGTGTCTGGAGTCCGGGGCAGGTTATCAGGAAATGAAAATCGCGAAGTGCATCATTATCTTTCTCACTTTTTTACTGGCCTCCTGCGCGGCCTCTTTGCCTTACAGGAGTTTGTCCGGTCCGGATATCAGGGGTGCTTTGAGCGCATTCCCGATGCAGGAAGACCATCCCGACGCAACGGCCGTCTTCCTGCTGAATTACGGAAGCATGGAGATGTTTGACGACGGGACGCAAGTCTACAAGCATACTGTCCGCTGCAAAATCCTGAACGAAAGAGGATATTACCTCGCCAGGAAATCCATCAGTTATCGGGAGGGCTATAGCCGCGTAAAGATTCTTTACGCAAACACGATCAGACCGGACGGAACCACCGTGCCGCTCAGAGAAGAAGATATCATAGATTCCGCGGCGTATTCACAGTATGAAGAATACACAGACATCAAAGAAAAGAAATTCACCATGGCCGCGATCGAACCGGGCTGCATTGTCGAATACGCCTACGAAGTTAAACACACAAAACCATTTCTGCTTCATGATTATTATACCCGGTTTGCCCTTCGGGAATTTTTCCCGGTAAAAGAAAAAGTGATGGAAATCATTCTGCCAAACGGCAGGCAGTTGCACATGGCCAACTTTAAAACCGATATTAAACCAACGGTCGAGGAGTACGGTGGTAAAACAAAATACACTTTTAGAAGCGAAAACAGTCCGGAAATCATTCCCGAGCCGAACATGCCGCGCCCGACGGACAAAGATGTTTTTCCCCAAGTTCACTGCTGGACCCTGAGCTGTTGGAATGTCATTTCAAAATGGTATGCAGGGCTTGTGAAAGAACAGATGCAGTCCGATGAGGCACTGGATGATTTCACCCGTAAGCTGACAGCAGGTAAAACTACTGATGAAGATAAAATCAGGGCAATCTTTGATTTTGTTGCCCGTGAGGTCCGGTATGTGGCCGTTGAAATCGGCCCTCATACGATGACGCCTCACCCTGCACGCGATGTTCTTAAGAAAAAATACGGGGACTGCAAGGACAAGACAACACTTTTGTTGACCATGCTCAAAACGGTGGGCATTGAAGGCCGTCCGGCTCTTGTGCCGAAAGATTCGGACGCACTGGATGAAGCTGCCCCATCCATGGGTTATTTTAACCATGTCATTGCGGTTGTCCCCAAAAAAGATGGTACCTTTTACTGGCTGGATTCGACCAACAAGGTGGCCGTTATTGATTCGGTGCCGTTTCTTGTTCCCACGCGAGTCCTGCAGATCAACGAGGACGGAAGCTATCAATTCGTGAAGACCCCTGATCTTGAAGACAGCAGGGATTATACGGATCTTATGCAGCGGGTCCATGTGAAAGAAAGCGGAGATGCTGTAGTTGAATATATTTACAGCAGTTATGGCAAGTGTGCAGAAGCGGAAAGAAACAAATTCAGAAACCTGTCACCCAGGGCAAGGGAGCAGCATTTCGAAGCAAAGGGGATAGAGCTTCAGCAACTGGAAATATTGAACCTTGATGAACTGGAATCACCTTTTGTTGTGAAAGTCAGGGGGTTGATGAGGAATGAAATTCATAAAGTTGACGATAATGAAATGATTTTATCGGGTGCCGCAATGATCAGGGATTATGATGAACTGACGGCGGTGAAATCAAGAAGATACCCCATAAGATTTACGGGAAGCGGTCTTGTTCGATTTAAAAAATTCTTTTATTTTCCCAAAGGCTACAGGATCCGGAAATTGCCGGCGAATTATAAAATAGAAGATCCCTACAATATCAACGAGATAAAATGCGGATTTGAAGGCAATGCGTTTGTCATGGAAGGAAAAATAAAGGATTTAAAGTATGCATTGAAACCCGGTGAATTTGAGTTTTTTAAAGAACGCGCGCTGGAAAGAAAGAAATACAAGACGAGTGTCAGGAATATTATTTTTGAAAGAAAGTAAACGCCGGATCCGGCCGGCTTCTGCTTTGCAGTGCTTCGGGGAAGTCCCTGCGCTTTTTCAATCCCCCATGATCTGAACAATGATTTCCCGGTGCCTTCCGCGGTTGTCGAAATCGATGAAGACAATCTGCTGCCATGTTCCAAGGGTCAGCCTCCGGCTGACCAGGGGAATCGACAGGGACGGCTTCATCAATGCAGCGCGGACATGGGAAAAGCCATTTCCGTCTCCCCATCGTGCATCGTGTTGATATGGGATGGCTGACGGGGCGATCCTTTCGAGGGCGTCCTTGAGATCCTGCAGCACACCGTCTTCATATTCAATAGTCGTCAGCGCACCCGTGGATCCGGGGCAAAAGAGGGTGACCAGACCGCTTGTGATGGTGGACTGCTTCACGATCGAAATCACACTGGATGTGATATCGATAATGTCGCTGAATCCTTTCGTGTCAAGCGAGATTGCCTTTGTAAAAACCATTGATATTCCTCACGGATTTCTTTTTGAAACGGGCTCTTTTCTTTGAGACTAGGAAAAAAGTTTTTGCCTGTCAATCAAATATTGTCCCCTGAAATTCCGGTTGATTTCTGTCCTTGGTTCCTGTATTTTCAATCAAACATTTCAATGTCCATAAAAGGAGGGAATAATGAACAAAGCAGATTTGATCGAAGAAGTGGCAAAGGTTACAAGCAGCAAAAAAGAAGCGGAAGAAGCTGTAGGCGCAGTATTGACGGCAATCAAAAAGGCCCTTAAGAAAGGCGACACGGTAACGCTTGTCGGGTTTGGTACGTTTGGTGTCAGCAAGAGAAAAGCCCGTACCGGAAGAAATCCGCAGACGGGTGAAGCCATTAAGATCTCCGCGAAGAAAGTTCCGGTGTTCAAGGCCGGGAAAGATTTAAAGGATGCGGTAAAATAAGTAAAGGCTTTATTGCATGGTTTTCTTAAGCCGTCCCGCCTGTCCGCGGGACGGCTTTTTTTAAGGTTCTGTCGATTCTGTTACTTTCGTTTTTTTCTTCCTGTCCGGAACCGGACAGGCGGGACGCATTCAGGTGGATATGCCCAGTCTGGGCAGTAGCCAAGCCTGAACAAAAAACCACACTCCGATGATCAGCAACAAGATCAAAATATCGCTCATCTCCTTTATCCTTTCCAGTTACATTGATGTGACATGACGTTCGATCATGGTTGTCAGCTGCTGTTTGGACAGCAAACCGATCTGCGTTTCCTGCACCTTTCCCCCGTGAATGAGAAGCAGGGTGGGGATGCTTCTTACGCCATACCGTGATGCCGTTGCGGGATTATCATCCACATTGACTTTTACCACATTCACCTTTCCTTCATACTGGGTGGCCACATCCTCCAGGATCGGACCTATTGCACGGCATGGCCCGCACCAGGGGGCCCAGAAATCCACCAGGGAAGGTTTCTCCGCCTTTAAAACCATTGAATTGAAATTACCATCGTCCGCATGTTTTACATATTCTGAATTACTCATTTTTTTATATTCTCCTTAATCTTTTGTTTAGCTTCTTTGGCTCGTCTATGGTAAAAATATACATGCTGGTGATTTGTGTTTCATTGATCTAAATCAACTTCGACGGGAAATTTTATTCTAGGGATGTCATGAATCAAATCATGGATATAAAGCTTTTTCAGGGTGTTGCTCCGGAAAAAATACGAACCCTTACGGCGCAGGCCACATTCAAAAAATACAAAGCCGGCGAAATGGTTCTCGGCGAGGAAGATCCGATCAAATCATTTTACGTGGTCATATCCGGCCAGTTAAAGCTCTACAGAAGTTCGTCGGAAGGAAAAGAGCAGACGCTGCAGCTGCTCGGTCCGGGAGATCCTTTCGGCCTTTGCACGGCTTTTGCCACGGACTCCTTTCCGGCCAGTGCAATGGCCATTGTGGAGAGCACGGTGCTCCTGATCCCCGGTACCGTTATGGAAGCGACAGCCATGCAGGAACCGGCGCTCCTGCTGAACATCATCCAAATCCTGTCGCAGCGTCTCAAAGAGTCCATGACCCTGATAGAATCGCTTGCCCTGAAAGAGCTTCCCGGCAGGCTGGCCTCTTTCCTGCGTCATTCATTGCCGGCCGGGGATGCAAAAGCGAAAAGTGCCGCTATCAGGTTGACAATTTCACAAAGAGAGCTTTCCAAAATTCTGGGGGCGACCCCCGAAGCGCTTTCCCGTACCCTGAGAAAAATGGCAAATGACGGCATCCTCTCCACCTCGGGGCGGGTCATTACCATCCTGGATCATCATGCACTGGAATCACTGGCGGAAGGCGAATAAAGAATAACAAAATTTGGCGGGGAATAAACCGTCCTTGCTGCTCTGGACATTCCCGGTATGGTGGTTATCGCTTCGGTTTATGGATGATGAGCCATCAAGCCAAGTCTTTCCGCGTTTTCCTTCATCAATTCGATCAGGGTGCGCGCATTGGACGAAGGGAAATTGATCAAGCCCACGTAACCACATCCGGTGATTTCAGCAATCGGCTTTCCCTGGGGATTATGAAAATTATCGATGATCATGTCGGGTTTCATTCGGGCATATTGCATTACTTTGTTCGGACTTAACTCATCCGCGCTAAAAACGCCGATGATGTCAAATCCCAGCCATTTAACAAAGGGGACCTGATATTTCTGCACCAGAACTCTTTTTTGCCTGACATTATTTTTTTGCGCCTGCTTTTGAATATCAGCCAATACTTTGTCGAAAGATTTTTCCCAGACGGCTTCCTTTTTTTGAGTTCCTAATTTTTCGGCCAAAAGCCTCGCCTGTTTTTTCAGATTGTCGGGGTTGTTGCTGGTAACAATAACCATCATTTTATCCGGGGACAAACCGGCGGCAACGGCGAGTTTTTTAACAAATGGTTCATAGCCGCCGTAAACCAGCAGGCTTGCGAAACGCAACCGGGCGATATCCGACGGCCGATAGTCATATTCCGGGGGATGCTTCAATTCAAACGGTGCCAGAATGCGGATTTCATCAGCGCCGGCAGCTTCCGCAATGGCGCCCGTCCAGCTGGTTGAGGCTACAACAATGACTTTATCATCAGCTTTTGTCGCACCGGCGGAAAGCAAAACGGACAAGACAATCCAAAGAAAGCATAAAACGGGGAAAAAAGGTTTTTTAAATATGTTCATGGACGGATTCATCTCCTGAAAGATTTTACGATATGGCCGTAAATTGCGGCCAGACAAACCATCAGCACCGCGGCAATCGTGATGCTGGCGCCGCTGGGGCAATCATAAGCCATGGAAAAGGCGACTCCTCCCACCTGCGAAACAATGCCGAAAAAGGCGGAAAGCATTAACGCACCGCGGAGGCTTTTGGCAATGGAGAGCGCCGCAATGGCAGGAAGGAGAACCGCGGCATCAATCAGCAAAACCCCGACCATACGGATATTGACGCCAATGGCCAGGCCGGTCAGCAATAAAAGTGCGTTGCGAATCTGTTTGGCCGGAACGCCCAGGCTTTCGGCTACTTCCTGATTAAACAACACCATCTGGATTTCACGGTAAAAAAATAAGAAGATGAGAATGATCAAAACGGCAAGCCCCCCGATCACCCAGATCTCCAGTGTGTTCAGGGCGAGGATACTGCCGGAAAAAAGAGCAAAGGCATCCATTGCCGGAACGCCGGCTTTGTAAAATATCAGGAAAGCCAGACCCAGAGACCCGGTCATGAAAAGCACGCCGCTGACACCGGTATCCATGTTTAAAAAATCGCCTGCGGGACCGAGCAGCAGGGATGCCAGGAGTATTCCCGCTATGGCGCCCGCCAGGGGTGAAAGCCCGAGAACCATCGCAATCGCAGCGCCGAGCAGAGCAATATGCATAAGGGCGAAGCGGATTGTCGTCAGGTTGAGGTTTAAAATAACCACACCCAGCAAAGAGAGCCCTGCGCCGGAAAGAAAGGCGGCAAGCAAGGCCTTTTGAAACAGGGGGATGGTCAGAAAATCATATAAAGACATTTATCGTTCTTCCAATCGGCCGTTTTTCAATAAAAGAATGCGGTCACTCATTGCCTCCAGGTGCTCCGGATCGTGACTGATCATGATCAGTGTCAGGTGATGTTTCAATTGAATGGTTCGGATCAGTTCGATGATTTCCGCCTGTGATGCGTGATCCAGATAGGTGCTGGGTTCATCCATAAGCAGGATCGGCGCTTCACGAACCAGCGCGCGTCCAATAGATACCTTCTGCTGCTCTCCGCCGGAGAGAAGATGCACCGGTTGCCATTCCTTGTGAGACATTCCTACTTCCTGGAGAATCTCGCTTACTTTCTGACGGTCCTGCACCGTCGGGCTCTTGAAAAAACCGAACCCCATGCTCCATCTTCCCATGAGAACGGCATCATGTACGGAGACAGGCATTTTCCCCGGTGTATACAACTGTGGCACATATCCGATCCGGCATCTCATTAGCCTGCGCAAACGGGGAGTGTCCAGTTCCTGTCCCTGCAAACGCACATTACCCTCCATGGGCGCAATCAAACCCAGAATGACCTTGAACAGG
This sequence comes from Deltaproteobacteria bacterium ADurb.Bin151, assembly GCA_002070455.1. Taxonomy (GTDB): domain Bacteria; phylum Desulfobacterota; class Syntrophia; order Syntrophales; family Smithellaceae; genus UBA8904. The sequence goes on along the minus strand of MWDG01000002.1, from coordinate 48,576 downwards.
GTTGTTTTGCCTGTTCCGTTATCTCCCGCAATGCCCAGGGCTTCGCCTTGCCGAACCGTTAAATCCAGTTTGTTTAATACCTGATGACGGCCGTAACCGGCAATGAGTCCATGAATTTCGACGACTGCCTCCCGCGTCATATTTTCTCCGCGATCACATAAAATTCGTTTGTGTCGTCGCGCAGCTCTTTGACATGGAATCCGTAACCGGCAATGGTTTCAGACAAGGTCGCTGCGGGATCCAGCAGGTCCTGACGGATCAGATCGTGAGAGGAGGATCCGTGAATGCTGTTGATGAATTCCCTTCCGGCAAAATGGTTGACGGCCAGAACGCCCCGCTTTTTCAGCACGCGGTGCAGTTGGGACAACGCCAGAGATTTATCGCGGAAATGCGGATAAACGCCGTTGCAAACGGCAACGTCCACGGTGGTATCGGGCAGATTCAGCAAATGGACATCACCCTGCAGAATCACCAGTCCGGCGCCGAACCGGGTGGAATGCTTTTCCCGCAGTTTTTCCAGCATGCCTGCCGACAAATCCAGGGCGATGACCCTGGCCGGATGAAAGGAAAAAATGTGCGGAATCAGCAAACCGGTCCCTGTTCCTACATCCAGCACGGTTTTGGCCGAATCAATGTGCAGTTTCCGCAGAAAGGTCAGCACCACATCGGTTGCGGGTGACGGTCCGCTTTGGTCCCATCTGTTGGAAAATTCATCGAAGAATTTTTCCCTGGCTGAGTCGAAGATCACTTCCTGCATAGGCATTCCGTTTCCATAGTTTAAAACCTGATATTCACGCCCAGGAGGCAGTTAATGCCGGGCATGGGATAATCTTTCTTGTATGCATAATGGACATTGGTCAGATTTTCTCCTGCCAGATAAACTTCTCCCGTCAGTGCAGGCTTCGGCAGGTTGAACTCCCAGCTGATTTTCCCGTTTAAAATCCAGAATCCGTCAATCTTTGAGATGCTGGTTCCATAATTCAGGTTACGGTTATTGGCGACGTATTGGGAATTCTGGTAGGTGGTATCCAGACTGATTTTCAGATATCGGAAAAGCCGCAGGTTGCCGCCGGCTGAAGCAGTCCACTCAGGCGCATAAGGCAGATTGTCCGGAGAGCGTTTATAAAGCCAGGTGCCTCCAGTAAACAGGGACAGGTTTTGAATCGGTTCGACGGAGAGGGTTGCCTCCAGTCCCTGCGTTTCAAAGTTCGCGATATTTTCATAATGAGGCGGAGCCGGGCTGGTAATAATAATCAGGCGATTGCTGCCTTTATCGTAGAACCAGGTCAGATCGATCCGGGTTTTAGGGCCCAAAAAGCGGCCGATCCCCGCTTCCAGGTGATCAACGGTTTCCGGGTCTAGGTCTTTCCAGCGTGTATTGCCCCTCCAGAGCATATTGGATTGGGCGACGACGTAAAGCCCAGGATAATTGACTCCCCGGCCGTAAAACAGATGAAGGTCTGTAAGAGAATCTTTCAGAACAATTCCTGCCTGAGGCGCCCAGCGGGCGTCGAAGTCGCTGTGGTTGTAGTAACGAACGCCCGCCGAGGGAATCAATTTCCATTCCTTGATGAGATTGAATTCGTGTCCCAGTAAAAAAAAGGGAGACAGAATGCGGAATGTATCACGTGAGAAGTAGCTGTCCTGTCGGAGCAGTCCCCTGTTGATGGTCACCGTTCCGGATGTGCAGTCCCAGTCGGCCCCGACCGTGAAAGTTCCGCCTGTCCAGGGCTGGATGGCTTCACGCGCCCGAATCCCGTAATTGTCAAATTTGGTAATTGTATCGTAATAAAAATGATCGGCAAGGTCATACTGATCCGTCCATCTGGCTATGCCGTTATTCCAGTATACCTTCCAGTCACCCTGAACAATGCCATAGGCATGCGAAAGGGTGGCAATGCCCAGATAGTCTTCCGTTTTAAAAGTTCCCTGCCTCTCCTGCGGGCGGTTCTCCGGCCCCGGATCGTCAGCGGAGTTATGGGTTGCATTGGCTGTAACTGAAATCTTCCACTTGTCGGAAAGTTGATGGCCGATGTGTCCAAAGTAATTCTGAAGCTCTCCTCCCGCATTTTCCCTGTGGCCTCTGGACTGTTTGAAGCTTTGGAGAAGATAATAGTCCGTATTCCTGATTTTTCCGCCATGCTCAATACTTTCAATCCATGTATGGTAAGAACCTGCCGCACCGCGAATGCTGGTTGAGAAGCCGTCTTCTTTTTGCGTTTTGGTGATGATATTGACTGCTCCGGCTGTCATGTTGCCAAACAGGACCGGCTGGGCACCTTTTGTTATATCGATTCGATCGGCGATATCCACGCTCATGATATCCATCAGGGGGTGAGTCCAGATGCCGGCAAATTTCGGAACCCCGTCCACCAGCATTTGGATTTCCGCGCCGGGACGGGAACTTCCCATGCCTCGAATGTATATCGCGCCGCCATCGCCGCCGCCGAAGCTTCCTACGAAATTGTGGCGCGAAATGTTTATGCCGGGCGTGCGCCTGAGCGCCGAAGGCAGATCCTGAGCATTTAAATCGTCGATTTGTTTTTTACTGACGATGGTGACCTGATTTCCCGAATGGGTCACCCGGTTTCCTTCGATAATCGGTGATGCCACCACCACTACTTCTTCCATCCGGACAGGATCTTCAGACTTTTGATCCGCGGTAAACGCCGGATATTGAAAAAAGAGCAAAGCAAACAGGCACAGCGGACCCCAGAACCGACACTTCATCATAATGACCCTTTGCAGGAAAAATGAATTATTCTCATGAGGCACGATCACTGCGAAATGCACGGGCGGTCATCGTGCTACGAATTAGTTTTTCGTGACATAGAATATCGCGGTTGTCAATCAATAATGTTGCTGAATGACCAAAAAGATTTGTTGAAATATATCCCTTGACCCATTCATTCATTTTTTTATATATATCAACAAAATATATTACCTCGGGATAGGAACGATGAACTCCAAACTGGTACGATTCGGTGTTTCTCTGGAAGAAGAATTGCTGACGCGTTTCGACCGTCTGATCAGGCAAAGAAAGTATACGAACCGATCCGAAGCGATACGCGACATGATCCGGGAAGAGCTTATCAAGAAGGAATGGACGGATAACAGGGAGGTGACCGGCGCCATTACCCTGGTTTATGATCATCATGCAAAGGCCCTGGTCACAAAAGTGCTGGATGTCCAGCATGATTATCATACCTGCATTCTGTCCAGTCAGCATATTCATCTGGATCATCACAATTGTTTTGAGATTATTGTGACAAGGGGTAAACCAAAGCAAATTGAAGAACTCTATCGGAAATTGAAATCCATTAAGAGCGTGAAGCATGCCGGATTTATGATGGCGACGAAGGGCGATGACCTGATTTGATTGAAAGAGTAAGTTAATTGTCCTGGAAGTGCACCGGGCAAGAAAAGAAAAGTTATTGTTGTTGCTGCGGATGTTCATGCACTTACAAGGGATTAGTGGCGCTAAACCAGAATGAGCAAAAGCGCCGCAACGAGAAACAGTCCCCATGCGGTTACATCCATGCCTGCAAGCGGAATGAAAATGAGGCTGCCAAGCAGGCAGCCGACACATCCGCCGATCAGGTCGGCGGCATACAGCGGGGAAATTACTTTTATCCGGTCTTCTACTTTATGGATACTAGCATAGGCAAAAATGCCTCCCACTGCAAAGCCCGATGCTCCCAGAAGAAATGAAATCGGGGCCAGGCCAAGTGAGTTGCCCATGGTTAAAGTGATTCCTGTATAAGCGCATAAAAAACAGAATCCAATAAGCAAGAACGCACCATACAAACGCTTGAATGGCCTGTGCTCCATGCTATCCGACATCTTTTTGTGAATTGCCATTGCGCCTGCAGCAAGACCTGCCATGAAACTCATCATCAGAATTCCGATATCCTGATAAAGCACCCCGTGCGTAACCTGATAATACAGTAGTAGGATGGTTTCCAGCACCATGCCTGTAAATCCGGCTGCGGCAACGAGGATGATTCGTTTCAGCGCGGGCTGAACGCGAATGACAAGCAAAAAGATGATGAACCCAATGCCGGACAACCAGACCCATGAAGATTTTAGAAATCCCCGGTCGATCACGAAAAAGGGATCAAGCAGGGCGATGCGCGGATAAAACTGTGAAAGCCAGATAATGATGGCATACGGATAACAGACGGGTCTGATGTCGGTGTTTGCAGGTGCATGTTCATGATGGAGCAAGTCCCTGATTTTGTAATATCTGTCGTTGGTGAAAAGGTATTCGATGTAACTTTTTGAAATCAATCTTGTTGAAGGCTGCCTGTTTTGAAGGCGGCGAAACATGATTTCCGGAGATTCCGGGAGGGGCACATCGGAGGCGGTGACAACGTTTGTGCTTCCCGGCAGAAACAGTGTTGCGGGGAAAACCGACTGCAGGGCCCGGTAGATGCTTGTGTTGCGGCGTGCAAGCGGAACGGTCCACAGGTTTTCAGCCGTGTGGAGCCTCAAGCCCAGAATTCCTCCGGGTTTGAGTTTTACACGGCATTGTTCGAAAAATTCCCGCGTGTAAAAACGGTTGGTCTGGCCCGAGGATGGTTGGGGCATTCCGACCAGAATGAGATCGTATGAGCCGCTTTCTTTCAGATACCGGCGGGGATCGGCGAAGACAATCCGTACTTTCGGGTTGCCGAGAGAATTGCGGATGTCATCAGGGAGATGTTGGATGGTGAGCTGGAACAGGACGGGGTTGAGTTCAATATAATCAATCCGCCGGGGAGTATATTTCAGCATTTCCCGAACGAGACCTTCGATTCCGCCGCCGAGGATCAGCACATCCTTCGGATTCGGGTGCTGAAGCGCCGTTAAATGGCAGAAGTATTCGGATTCCGTTCCTTCCGTTTCAAACGCCAGGGCGTCATTTTCAAAAACGGGAATCTGGTTGTGTAGCCGCGTAACACTGATTCTGCCGTAAGGAGAATCGCTGCTTTCCACCAGGTTCGGGTGATTCAGCATGGTCATCCGGCGGTCCAGCAAGGAAGTGTTCCACAGGAGCAGCAGAATGACACAGCTAAGAAGGATAACCGACGAACGGACGAGAACTCCCCTGACCCCTTTGAGAAGGAAGAGAGGCGTTATAACGGATACGAGTGAGCAAACAAGCACCGCCGAGAAATTACGAATCCCCCACAGGATCAGCAGGGTGGACACGAATCCGCCGATGAATCCGCCCGCACTTTCTATTGCGTAGGCAAGAGCAAGGGTTCTGCCGTCCTTCATGTAAGTCTTTGCCGCCCACTGAAACAGCAGACCGGACAGCAATCCCGCCGGAAGCAGGGAAACGACCACGATGGTGAATTGCAAAATGATGGGAAGGTAGGCACCGGGCACTCCGCCAAAGATGAGACGACTGGATCGAATGAACATTACATCCACCGGGAGGGAGATTCCGAAAAGGATGAAAAGCACTGCGACTTGGCCCGGTGATGGGAAGTGATTCCGCCGCCCGATGACAGCGCCTGCCGCAGTCCATAACAACCATATTCCCAGAGCAAGGAGATAAATCAGTTCGACGCCATAGAAGGCAACATTCAATTCCCGGATCAGGACAACCTGACCCAGGATCGAAATCAGGCCGATGGCAATCAGTGAAATGACCATGGATTTATTTGAATTGCGATTCGCTGAAAACGATTGCCTGGAAGGTTGAGAATTTTGCTCCCTTTTTCCAGCTGCCGGTCGTCAATCCCGCTTTCAGGCAGAGATGGTCGAGCATTTGTTCCCGGTTCCATCCCTGTTCCGTTGCCACCTGAGGAAGGAAAACAGCGGAATGATCGTCTTTGGTCAGTAAAACACCATCCCTTCCAACGACAATTTTGTCAGCGCCGGCCACCTGTTTCATCGGGGTCAATACGGATATCTCGATTTCGATGTCCTTCAGTTCATCCGCTGTCAACTGGGGGAAACGCCGGTCGTTAAAGGCTGCCTGCAGGGACATGATGCCGACCAGTTTAACAAGCGGTTCATCAGCAACCATTCGGCCGATGCAGCCGCGGAGATCACCCTTTTTCCTGAGGGTGATAAAAACGCCACGTGGCTGTTGGAGCCTAGCGTCAAAACCTCTTGCCAGGGGGACGGTCGTTGTCGCAAAGATCCCGGATAGAGTTTTTCTGGCAAATGCAAGCAGCGCTTTTTTATCTGCCGGCGTGAGCTCGCTGGAGGCAGAGGTCGCCTTCTGAGAGGATTTGGCGGCTGGTATTCCCTCGTATTGGGCTTCTGCCGTAAAAACAACAGCGCCGTACCCGACAACCCGCGAACGATCCCCCACCGACATATCTCCTGAATTGGCGTAGCTGACCACCACACCGCGGACGGCCCCAAGGGCCTCGGCTGCCGCCATCGTTGCCAGGACCGGTGCTTCACCGCAGATACTGGTATGAAGGTTGGGGATGTTTCTTTTTGCCTGAGACTTTACAGTTGCCTGAAAAATGCCGGGATCAAGTTTTGCAACGGCCGCGAGGGTTTCCCTGTCCACGAAATCCGCATTTTCCGCCGAAGGATAGTGAGAAAGATCGGAACTCGCGACAATCAACGCCCGTCTGTTTTTCAATACCTTTGCCAGGGCACGGCCGAAGCGGGCGCACATCTGTGTGTCCGGTGAACCGACAACGGCAGGGACAATTTTTGCCTTCGGAAAGATCACCTGAATAAAGGGCACCATGACTTCAACGGAATGCTCGGATTCATGAAGCGAGGTATCGAGCGTGCAGTCCGCCGGAGCTTCTTTGACAAGAGCGGAAACGATGCTCCGGTCAATGTGCGCCGTTCCTAGGGGAGTGCGAAAACCGCTGCCGGGATAAAGAGAAATTTTCTGAAAACCTGAGTTGGTATGATTGGTCCCCAGAATGACGACCACATCATACTTTTCATGGCTGACCTGTTTGAATCCGTCGGCGCAGATTTGACCGGAGAAGATGTAACCCGCGTGGGGAACGACGATGGCGACCGGCTTTTTCAACTTTGCCGGAAGAGCATCCTGTAAAAATTGTAGAATGGCGCTTTTGAGCTTGACCGGGGAATCCGGATAAAATCTTCCTGCAACAGCGGGTTCACGAATATCTGCATTTGACATTTTATTTGCCTCACATGATGTGGAACAAAATAGACTGCTGATCAACAATATAACACACAACCGCAAAATCTTCATTTTTCATTCATCGCTTTCTATGCCCATACACCGGCAATTTTTTGTCCGCAGAATTTGCATTGCCCGTTATTGATGTTCATTGCTGTCACGAAAAAACTCTGTCGCTCGATCACGACCTTTCCGCAGCCCGGGCAGTAGGTATGATTCCCCGGATGGCCGGGTACGTTTCCCACATAGGGATAATGCATTCCCTTTGCCAGGGCCAGATCCCGGGCCCGTTCCAGAGTGGCAACCGGTGTGGGCGAAAGATTCCTCAGCTGGTAATCCGGATGAAAGCGCGTAAAGTGAACCGGAATGTCCGCGCCCACTTCTCCCAAAATCCAGTTGATCAAATCCTGCAGCATCTTGTCCGAATCATTTAATGTCGGGACAACCAGGTTCACAATTTCAAGATGAGCGCGGCTTTTCGCGATCTGTTTGATGCTTTTGAGAACGGGACGCAGCGAGGCCCCGCAAACGGTACGGTAAAAATTCTCGCTGTATCCCTTCAGGTCGATCTTGATTGCGTCAAGAACCCCGCACAGTTCCGCGAGAGGATCTTCGTTGATGAATCCACAGCTGATCATCACGGATCGGATATTCTTTCTTCTGGCCTCTCCGGCGATATCAACCATATATTCGGAGAAAACAGTCGGTTCATTGTATGTAAAGGCGATAACCGGCGATTTGCTGTTTTTTGCGGCATCAGCAATCCTGGAAGGATGTGCGAATGGCCCCTGATGGTCTTCGGGGGATGCCTGCGATATCTCCCAGTTCTGGCAGAATTTGCAGCTGAGTGGACAGCCGGCGGTCGCAAGCGAAAATGCGGAGGAGGAAGGAAGATAATGGTACAGGGGTTTCTTCTCGATGGGATCGATATGGATGGACACGGGGCGGCCATAGACAAGGCTGCGCAGTTCTCCGTTGACATTCATGCGTGTCCGGCACGTCCCGCGTTTACCATTGGCGATGGCGCATCCGTTGGGGCAAAGAAGACATTTGACAATCGTCTTTTCACGGGAGGCTCCTTCGCCTTGACCGGCGAGCGGTTTCCAGTAACGGGCCACGGGGGCCAGACGCACGATCTCATCAAGATAAGAGGCTCCGAAGGCCAGCCCCGAATCGTCGCCTGACAAAATCCTCTGCCAGAACGGATCGGACAGGATGATGCCGCAGCCGGACGCCGCCAGCATTTTTAGGCATGTTAACAATAAATCACGTCTTGAAATCATCATCATATCCTCAGGAGATTTCTTACCGTGAATCAGCATTGAATATTTTTAATTATAGAAAAAAATGATCAGTGAAGTCAATGGGCAACATCGGGACTTTTCATTCTGTCTCAATTAGGATAAAATCCTCAAAAATCGAGTGATGCGCAGCCCCTCGTTTGGGTGCACCGGTCTCGAAAAAAGCCTGGAAGCGAATCCGGTATGAGAAAAGCCACCGAATAAAAAAAACCGGTGGGTCCAGGATATCTGAAAGGAATAACCCATGAAAAAACTGTTTGTATTTCTGGTCTGTATGCTCATGAACATTGTTTTGAACACGGAGGCAATGGCCTGTACACGCGTGGTCTACCAGGGGCCTGAAAGTACCATCATCACCGCAAGGTCCATGGATTGGAAGGATGAAATACCGGCCGGTATGTGGATATTTCCCCGCGGAATGCAGCGAAACGGCGAAGCGGGCCCGAATTCCATCAAATGGAAATCACGGTACGGCAGTCTCGTGATCAGCTCATTTGAAAATTCCACCGTCGACGGCATGAACGAAAAGGGACTGGCGGCGAATCTCCTGTGGCTGGCGGAGTCCGAATATCCTCCGTATGATCTCAAGCAGAAAGGGGTGACCATTGCCGCGTGGGCGCAGTATGTGCTGGATAATTTTGCGACCGTCAAAGAGGCTGTTCGTGAACTGAAAAAAGAAAAGTTTATGGTATTCTCGGATGTGATTCCCGGAACGGACATGCTGTCAACGCTGCATCTGTCGATTTCAGATGCGACGGGCGATAATGCGATTTTTGAATACATAGGGCGAAAACTGGTGATCCATCATGATCGGACATACAATGTCATGACGAACTCCCCGGTCTTTTCAAAGCAGCTGGCCCTGAACGATTATTGGAGCGGGATACCGGGCACCGTCATGCTCCCGGGGACCAATCGCGCCGCAGACCGTTTTGTCAGGGCGTCCTATTATATCAGGACCATACGCCAGACAAGCGATCCCAGGATTGCCGTTGCCGGTGTTTTCAGCGTGATCAGGAATTGTTCAGTGCCCTACGGAATATCCACGAAAGATCAGCCCAATATTTCTTCGACACGCTGGAGAGCTGTCTCTGATCAGAAAAATCTTGTTTACTATTTCGAAAATGTCTTGACGCCGAATGTCTTCTGGGTGAATCTCAAGAAAATCGATTTCAGTGAAAATGCGCCGGTTAAAAAACTTTCGCTGGAAAAAAATGAAATTTATGCAGGCGATGCCCTGGATTCATTCAGAAACGCAAATCCCTTTAAGTTTCAGGGCCTGTAACAGCTTGATAAAGAAGTAAAAGGAGGACAAAAATGCATGTGGGGAAATACTTCATTTATGCATGTGTGGTAATATTGATATGCTTCTTGACAGGAACAATCGTTTTAGCCGCTGAACCACCTTTAAAGGAAGATGCGTGTGCTGCCTGTCACAAGGACTACAGTAAGATCATGCCCAAAAAACATCCTGAGGTCGGTGATATAAAAGCCTGTTTGTCCTGTCACACACCGGATCCGGCCGATCATGAACCGACAAATTTTTCAGTGGAAATCCATAAAATCCACAAGAATGGTAAGAATAAGCTGAAATGCGCGGCATGTCATTCTTTTTAGGCAGAGGTTGTTTTTGAATGATGATGAAATAGATTTCAGTTTAAGGTTGTAATGCCGGTGCCTGAGTCATCATTACATTCATCAAAACCATTGAAAAGAACGGGAAAATGAAAAAAAGCATTTTTTTCATCCTTATTTATTCCATGATCTTCTTTTTTCTTCTTCTGCCGGGAGCCCCTTTCGCGGCAAAGAAATCAATACAATCCTCAGATCCTTATTCCACAGAGCCTTTTCAGGATCAATGGAAGTCGCTTCCCTCAAAATACAACGGCCACGATATTGCGGCTGTATACAGAAGTCTCTTGGTAGGATACCCGGTCAAAAAAGAGGAATCTGCGGCAAATGGCCGGACCGAACAGAAAACCGGTCATGATCAGAATAAAAATGTCGTCGGGAACATGACCGTTCGGGACCGGTTTGCCTTTGTCCTGCAGCAGCCCGAAAAAAAATATGATTCAGGAAATTCAAAATTTATTTTTGAAATAAAACACATAAAATCTGACGGCATCCTTGTCAAAAAAATCCGGGTGGTTGATAGCCATGAGCTCGAATATCCGGGAGAGAAAGCCATACAGAGTGTGAAAAGCAAGCAGGGTAAGTATAGAAAAGATTCAATGATTTCCGGAGAAAAGATTGACGTTCTTTACAGGGTTGTGATTGCAGACAAAGACCGGCAGGCAGTGATGCGGGTCGCGGTCGATATGAAGCCAGCGGAGGCAAAACGGGCAAGCGACAACATGAGGGTACTTTTGATATGCAATCTCACGGACCATCCTGTCCGTAAAGCGATAATCGACGGACCGGTGTCCCGCTATTCAAATATTCTTAAAGTGGATTTAAAAAAAGTAGTGATATTCAACCATCAATCAGGGGAAATTTATCGAATCGTTGACCCGATCTTCCATGAAGACATTGCAGAACTGAATAAAGCGGTCAAGCTTGATCGGGGTCATGCGGTGTCCTATGACACCAGCGGTAATGTCTATTCCATCCCCGGTAAACGGGAGCAGACCCTGGATCAGTGTACCAGAGCGATTGAACAGGACACACATTCTGCAACCGCCTACTATAACCGCGGTAATGTCTATTCCAGGCTCGGAATCCATCCGGAAGCTGTAGCCGACTACAGTAAGGCGATTCAACTTTATTCAGATTACGCAATGGCTTATAACAACCGCGGCAGCGCGTATGTGGCCCTGGGCAAATATCATGAAGCCATGGCCGATTACAATAAAGTGATTGAACTCGATCCGAAGGATGCCGTGGCGTACAACAACTCCGGCAATGTTTATTCCCTGCTCGGCAGACACCATGAAGCCGTCGCTCAATACAATAAAGCGATTGAAATCAATCCAAAATATATCATTGCCTATAACAACCGCGGGGGCGCTTATGTTGACCTGGGGAACTATCATGATGCCTTGGCGGACTACAACAAGGCGATCGAACTCAATCCGGGAAACGCGGTTGCTTATCATAACCGGGGCAATACCTATTCCAGAATGGGCATACATCAGGAGGCTATTGCGGATTACAATGTGGCGATTAACCTCAATCCACAGTATGCCATTGCCTATCATAACCGCGGAAGCGCATATGATGATCTTCGCAAATATAACGAAGCGGTGGCAGATTATAATAAGGCCATTGAACTTGCCCCGGGGGATGCGATTGCGTATCACAACCGGGGCAATGCCTATTATTATTTAGGAAAATATAAGGAAGCCATATCGGATTATAATCGTGCGACCGAACTGGATCCGAATATCCGTTCTGCATACAACAACCGCGGTGCTTCTTATTACGCTCTGGGTAAATATCAGCAGGCTATTGTTGATCTGACCAGGGCGATTAAATTGGAACCGCAATACGCGAGCCCCTATTACCGCCGGGCCCGCCTTTATTCCATGATGCGGAATGTGAAAGGCGCCTTGCGGGACCTGGCGACAGCCATTCAGCTGAAATCTTCCTATAAAAAGGATGCAAGGACCGAGATTGATTTTGATAATATCCGGCATACACAAGAGTTTCGACGGTTGACGGGTGAGTGAGGTGTGACGAATCAAAAGCTGAAAACGGATGAACGAATAATGATGCATAACGGTTTTTATTCTGTTTTTGATTCTTCTTTTAACAATCCATGATTTTGTGGTAGAATAAATAAAGAATCTGAATCATACAAATAATGAAATCGGTTCATACCATCAAAGGAGCATAGCAATGGCCCTGATCATGAATGTTGAAAACAAATCACCCGGGTCGTATTTTGTCACGTTGAACGGACGGCTGGATAGCACAACATCCCCCGATTGCGACGCAAGGATCAGCACAATCCTGCTTCCATCGACCAAGACCATCCTGTTCGAGCTGACGAATCTGGATTACATCAGCAGCATGGGCCTGCGCATATTTCTGAAAACCCGGAGAATGATTGAACAGCAGGGCGGCCATGTTTACATGATCAATGTGCAGCCGCAAATCGAAAAAGTATTTGAGATTGCCAATATGCTCAATGGCATCAGACTCTTTGCCAGTATCAGCGAAGCGGACGCATATTTTGACGCCATGCAAAAAAGTGTTTTGGCATCTCAGAATTCATAAGGACAAGAGGTATGGGCGAACATATTGGAGGGGGAAAAATCGGCATGGTCAGTTCATCCTGGCCTTTTGGAAAATTGTCCATCAACTATGATGGAATTAACCTGAACATCGGCATCCGGGATGCTCAATTAAAAAAAGAAGACATTCAGTCGGTATTGTTCAGAAGGGGATTGATCAACAAAAGATTTATATTCATCCATGAAAATAAAAAAATAAAGAAAGTGGTGGAGTTCTGGACATTTTCGCCGGATCCGGTGCTGGCTGATTTTCGGGTGGCAGGTTATTCTGTAAATGAAGATAAATAGTTAATACCTATCAGGAACCGCCGGGAACTGAAGATTGGCATGCGAAGAAAAGAAATTCACATTGTGTATGGAGAGGCATTGAAGAATGAATCTGTTCAACAGCTTTAAGTTCCCTGCAGTGGTTGGTCTGGTCTGCGTCCTTTTTATCGCTGCTGTATCCTGTGATGTTCGGACAACAAAGATCGGTGACATTGTCGGTCATCCAAGAGACTTTGCGGGGAAAGAAGTTACTATTTCGGGTGAAGTAACCGAATCCTTTTCGATGATTTTTATCAAATACTTTATGGTGCGCGATGATTCCGGCGAGATTGCGGTTGTCACGCAAAGAACGCTGCCCGCAAGGGGCGAAAAAATCACAGTCAAAGGAAGCGTGAAAGAGGCATTTTCCATCGGGCCGGAAACCGCCCTGGTCCTCATCGAGAAACCGGGAACAATATAAGAAAGGTATTCAAATCTTCAGGGAGATCTAAATGGCTGCTATTCAGTTTACACGAAATCACACGGATCATTCCACGGACAAGGGATTTCAGTTTGAGTTTTTTTGTGACCGCTGTGGCAATGGGTTTATGAGCGAATTCAGGGCGAACGCTACCGGTATTGCTGTCGGTGCGTTGAAAGCGGCTGGGGACATCTTCGGAGGCTTGTTCAGTCAGGCAAGCAGGGGAGGTTACGAGATTCAGCGGGCTATTCTGGGGCCTCAGCACGACAAGGCGTTCCGCGACGCGATTGATGAAATCAAGGTTCACTTCCGGAAGTGTCCGAAATGCTCGTCATGGGCATGTACCAGTACCTGCTGGAATGAGAGACGCGGCCTTTGCTACGATTGCGCGCCAAATGTGGAAACCGAACTGGCCGCCGCTCAGGCACAGGCGACTGTCGAACAGATGCGGGAAAAAGTTCAAAAAGTTGATCTAACGAAGGATATTGATATCATCAGTGAAGCTGCGGCTCTGTGTCCCGCCTGCGGTGCCCGCACCCAGGGAGCGAAGTTTTGTCCGGAATGCGGGAAACCACTCCGTCCGAAGAACGAGTGCCCCCGATGCGGGACAAAAACAGATGCAGGGACGAAATTTTGCCCGGAATGCGGCAACAAGATGACTTAAACCCATGAATACGTTTTCAGGGAAGTTCGAATACCTGGACCTGTCAGGGAGCGCGGTCCAAAAAGGTGCCTGCAGTTTTACGATTGACGGCGCCGATTTCCGTCTCATCCCCGAAACAGGTCCTGTGCTCGCGATGGATCTGGGCGACATTGATGTTTATTCTCCCGGTGATTACCGGATATCCCTCAATCTCTATACCGGAAACTGCATAATCTTAAGCCATCTGGGCAAAACGTTTCAGAGCATTTGTCACGATTTTCAGGAAGCCTATCAAAGACGTGTTTTGCAATGTCTCCTTCTGGAAGATCTCGAGGAGATTGGGCGATTTGACGGATTTGTAGATCTGGATTCATCCAGTGATGATTTTTCGGGTCCGGCGGAATTAAGAATCTGCAGGAGCAATCTGGTGATCCTGCCCGCTGCAACCAGAGGCCTGCACTGGAGGCTGAGCGATATCGACCGTGTGGATTTTGATGAGGCCGCATGCCGGCTTGAGCTTCGATCACAAGCGGGGCGAATCATCATTACAAAACTGGCAAAACGTGCCCGTGAATTCATGGACTGCCTGAAATCAGCAATGCAGGATCTTTCAGAAAACAAAGCCGTTATTCTTCATTCTCTTTTTCCGTTTCTTTCTCCGGACCAGTTTATGCAGCTTGCCGGAATGATGAAAGAAGGACACGCAATCGAAGTTTCAAGGATGGAGGCTGTTCATCCCCGAATAAAACCGGTTTTGATAGAAAAGACGGTTTGCCCAAGCATGAAACCTTATTTTGACCTATTGGAGAAGCGGTTGGCCGTTGAAGAAGGCTTATTTTCAGGTTTCAAAATGATCAGGCCGGAAGGGCAAAACGAGATGGAGGATGTCGGTTCGAATGAAATCTCCCCCGCCAGAAATGAAAACACAGAGCTGGAAGAAGAAAATCATGCGTCATCCGGTGAACACCGTGAAGAAAATGATGATGATCAGCAACAGGTGCTTCACTGGTTTCTGTTTCCTCTTGCTGTAAAACCGGGTCTGAAAGCGCCTGCCCGTGTTGTGGCATGGGAGGCCACTTCTCATTCCGGACGCGCGACCTATTTTTTTCGCATTCCTTCCGCCGGCGCGGAAGGCAGGACAATGAACACGGCAGAAGCGAAAGATACGGTGGAACCGTCAATTCAGCGGCTTAACCGGGCGCTTGTTTTGCTGAACTTCAGACGGGAGCCCATCTATTTGTCCGGTGACGTTCTTGCCGCTCAGCTTCGTTACCGCCATTACGCCATTGCCTGCAGAAATCTTCCGGCCTTGAGGGAATTGCGGGCTTCTTACCTGGGACGCGCCATTCACACAACGCCGGAGGACTGGGAAAAGCAGGTAAATGATCTCCTTGCCCGGGCATGACCTGAAAGAAAATTTATCCGTAAAAACGGAGAAGAGGTTCTGGTGATCAGGAGGAATCATGAAATTCTATAGAGCATTATTTTGGGCAGCAATGTTATTTTTCACAGTTCATTTATGGTTTCCCGCTTTATCATTTTCCTGCCAACCGTGCAGGGCAAAGTTAAATTTTCAGGAGACAGTGAAACGGGCCGACTTAATTATCATCGGAAAAAAAGTGGCCGACGAAGGGCCAATGGTCAGGGCGGGCAGGAGTAATTCCCTTCCTGAAGGCAGCAAAATAAAAATATTCCGGGTGCTAAAGGGAAAAACCGTCAGGGATGCGATCGATGTGCGGTGCATGTACGGCATGTGCGGGTATGGGATCTGTCTGCAGGATGACAGCCTGCATGTGATATTTCTTTCCGCTGTCAAATCAGAGCTCGGCGGTTATGATTTCACGTCGGTCCATTCCGGCTGCGCGGTGAAGCTATACAGGGTTGTGGACAACAAAGTTGTAATGGATGGCGAAACAGTTCCCATGGCTGAGTTTGAGAACATGGTTTCGGGCAGATAACAGGAATTGATTCCTTCGAAGCATTGGTCAGAATGGTCGCACACGACCGTTTATTCTTCAGATGCGTTTAAGCAATATTCAAACGGAAGCCTTCATTGTCCGGTTTCAATATCAAGCCACAGGTGCGGAAGCGCTGTTAAGTCAAGAATTATGTCAATGATTGTTTCAGGCAAAGAAAATCGTATAGTCATCAATGCCAAACTCGTGTATGCTGTCAATCATGAAAAGAGGAAGCGGCATATTGATGGGCATTTCTTCACTGCCGGGCAGGTTTGGCATAGGAACGCTGGGGGCCGGCGCGCGTGAATTTGTGGATCGGCTGCAGGCAAGCCGTCAGACTTACTGGCAGATTCTGCCCATTTCGCCGACGGGATTCGGGGATTCCCCCTACCAGGCGTTCAGCGTCTTTGCGGGCAACCCTTACTTTATTGATTTTAATGATTTGTATCAACAAGGCCTTTTACCGCGGGAAGCACTCGATTTGTGTGACCGCCTCTTCATGGGTGATCCGTGTGCGGTGGATTATTATGCGCAGTTTGACGGCAAGTGCCGGGTGCTGCATCTTGCCTACGAACACAGTGCAGATGGCCTTGCGGACGAGATAGCGTCTTTCAGGAGGCGGCACGCAGACTGGATTGATGACTATGCGCTTTACATGGTGTTAAAAAGTGTACAGGGAATGAAGTCTTTTCACGAATGGCCCCGGGAAATCATGGAGAGACGGCCTGATGCCCTGGAAGCCGCCGCGCGAAGTCTAAAAAAGGAAATCCATTATCATATATTTGTTCAATACCTTTTCTTCCGTCAGTGGGAGGCCTTGCACAGGTATGCAAACGAAAAAGGAATCCACATTATTGGCGACATGCCCATCTACATGGCGCCTGACAGTGCCGATGCCTGGACGGAGCGCGATCTGCTTGATCCACAGGGCCGGGTCGCGGGCTGCCCGCCGGATTACTTTTCTGAAACCGGCCAACTGTGGGGAAACCCTCTCTATGACTGGGATGCGCTCAGGAAAACAGGTTATGCCTGGTGGGTCAGGCGGATCGCCCATCAAATGTCCATGTGCGACCATTTGCGCGTTGACCACTTCCGGGCTTTTGAATCATACTATGCAATACCCGCCGGCGCCAAAACCGCCGTGACGGGGGAATGGCTCCCCGGACCCGGCATCGACTTTTTCCGAAAACTCAAAGATGCACTGGGAGACCTGCCGCTCATTGCCGAGGATTTGGGCTACCTCACGCCGGGAGTATTTGAACTGCTGCACGCGACCGGTTTCCCGGGATTGAAAGTGCTGCAATTCGCCTTTGCGCCCGATGGCAGCAGCAGCTACCTGCCGCACCGCTATGAGAAAAACTGCCTGGTTTACACGGGGACGCACGACAACGATACGACGGTCGGCTGGTATCGTGAGTTGGGTTCAGCGGAGAAGGCGTTTTTGGATGCTTATCTTGACGGAGTCGATGAAAGGCGCGTTCACTGGCAGCTGATCCGTCTGGCCATGGGATCTGTGGCGGATGTTTGTGTCATTCCGATGCAGGATTTTCTCGGGCTTCCCGCGTCCGCGAGGATGAACCGCCCGCAGACAGCGCAGGGAAATTGGCAGTGGCGCCTGCTGCCGGACCAGTTTGACGACAAAATTGTCCAGGAACTTGCCCGCGTGACTGGACTTTTCGGCCGATCGGGATGAAACGGATGGCATTATAAAATATGACACTGAAGAACGATCAACAATATATTAATCAGGACGAGATTTACCTGTTCAATATCGGGGAGGCCCAGCAGGCTTATGCGACCTTTGGCTGTCATCGGGTCGGTGAAACGGGAATGCACCGTTTTCTGTTGTGGGCTCCCAACGCGCGGGCCGTCAGCGTTGTGGGGGATTTCAACGCCTGGGATGCTTCCAAAAACACGATGGAACGCCTTGATACGGGCGTCTTTGCCGCTTTTGTTCCCGGACTCACAGACGGGGACTGCTACAAGTATCAGATTGAAGGATACGATGGCCGGACGGTGCTCAAGGCCGACCCTTTTGCCTTTCATGCCGAAGTTCGCCCCAGGACAGCATCGAAGGTATGGAAATTAAGCGGTTATGCATGGCATGACGAGGCTTTCCTGCTGCGGCGTTCGGAACAGAATATTTTAAGCAATCCCATGGCCATATACGAGATGCATATCGGCTCGTGGCGCAAACGCGAAGAATACCGTTTTGCAAACCTCTGCGACGTGGCTGACGAATTGTCCGATTACCTGGTGGAGATGGGGTTTACGCACGTCGAGATCATGCCAGTGACGGAGTATCCGCTCGACGATTCCTGGGGATATCAGGTGACAGGCTTCTATGCCGTGACCAGCCGTTACGGTACGCCGCAGGATTTCATGTATTTTGTGGACATCATGCACGCGAAGGGAATCGGCGTTATCATGGACTGGGTCCCTGCCCATTTTCCCAGGGATGAGCACGGCCTGGCGCGTTTCGACGGAACATGCCTGTATGAACATGAAAATCCGCTCCAGTCCAATCATCCGCAATGGGGAACGCTGATCTTCAATTACGGTCGCCCCGAGGTGGTCAGTTTCCTGATTTCCAGCGCGATGTTTTTCTTTGATGTCTATCATATTGACGGTATCCGCGTGGACGCCGTCACGTCAATGCTCTATCTGGATTACGCCCGCAATGAAGGCGAATATGTGCCCAACGAGGACGGGGGCAATATTGACCACTCCGCGGTGGCCTTTTTGCGGAAGCTGAATTCCGTGATACTGACGAGGCATCCCGGCGCCGTTACGATCGCGGAAGAATCAACTTCGTACCCGATGATTACACAGCCTCCCTATGAGGGGGGGCTTGGTTTTATGTTCAAGTGGAACATGGGGTTTATGCACGATACGCTCGAATACATGTCGATGGATCCCTATTTCCGGCGAGACCATCATAATAAAATGACGTTTTCAATGTTCTACGCGTTTTCCGAAAACTTCATTCTTCCGTATTCCCACGACGAAGTGGTGCACGGTAAAAAATCGTTGCTGGAAAAGATGTACGGCTCTTATGAAGAGAAATTTACGTCCCTGCGCGTGCTGCTGGGTTTTATGTATGCGCATCCGGGGAAAAAATTGCTGTTTATGGGAAGCGAATTCGGACAGTTCATTGAATGGGACTATCGGAAGCAACTGGACTGGTTCCTGCTGGAATACGAAAGCCACGGCAAGATGAGGCACTACGTCAAGGCGCTCAATGCTTTCTACAAGGGGAATCCCGCTTTTTATCAGATCGAAGACGACTGGAGCGGGTTTGCCTGGCTCAACGTGGATAATGCAAACCAGAGTTCGTTAAGCTTTTTGCGCCGCGGCCGGGAAAACGGAAGACCCTGTGTCTGCGCTTTCAATTTTACGCCCGTGCCGGTGGAGGGATTTGTGATCGGGTTGCCTTCCCCGGGTAAACTGCAGGAGGTATTCACAAGCGATGACGTGATTTTCGGCGGTGCGAGTCAATGCCGAACGGAAGCGATTATGACGGTGTCGCAGGAGTTTGCGGGACATCCTTTCCGGGCAGTCATCGACCTGCCGCCGCTTACAGCCCTATACTTTGATTTTGATGAAGAGGAAAAGGAAAAGAAAGATTGATATGAACCGCCAATTGCAGAATATCATGGAATCGAAAAACACAGATGCTCTGCCCCGGATTTTAATGACCGGTGCGGAATGCGCTCCTTTTGCCAAAACGGGAGGTCTGGCGGATGTGATCGGAACCCTGACAAGGGAGCTGCATGCGCTTGGATTCGATATCCGCCTGATGCTGCCGTTTCACCGGATCATCAAGGATCAATACAGGGAGAAAGTACAGCACCTTGCCAGCTTCAGCGTCGATCTCGGCTGGCGTTCCCAGTACGCGGGTATTGAATTGTACGACTGGGAGGGCATTCCCGTTTACTTTATCGATAACGAATATTATTTCGGCCATGCCATTTATTGCGGAGGAAATTTCGAGGGGGAACAGTATGCCTACTTTTCACGTGCAGTCATCGAAGCTCTGCCGTTGACCGGTTTTCAGCCTGACATCATACATGCCAACGACTGGCACACGGCCATCATTCCCATGCTGCTTTCGACGCAGTACAATCAGGAACCGCGGGGAAGGGCGCGGACGGTTCTGTCCATTCATAATCTTCATTACCAGGGACGTTTCAGTTTCGGTTTTGTGTCGGACCTGCTGGGCATCCACAGCAAATATTTTCAGAAAGAAGGCATTGAGTTTCACGGGGATGCCAGTTTTCTGAAAGCGGGCATCGTTTTTGCGGACCAGTTGGTTACCGTCAGCCCGACCTACGCACAGGAGATCAGGACACCTTATTACGGAGAAGGATTGGAGGGTATCCTGGAGACCCGGGCGGATGACCTCACGGGCATTCTTAACGGCATTGACACCACGGTCTTTAATCCGGCATCAGACCCGTTGATCCCCTTTCCGTATGACGCGGAATCCCTGCCGGCTAAACAGAAAAACAAGGAGGCCCTGATTGACGAACTGGGCCTGACGATCGATCCCGGAACGCCGCTTGTCGGTATGGTGACCAGGCTGACAAAGCAAAAAGGAATTGATCTGGTTCTGCGTGTGTTTGACGAAATGATGGAAGCGGGGATCGGTTTTTTAATGATCGGGACGGGGGAGAAAAATTATGAGCATTTTTTCCGAGGCATCGCACAGCGCACAGGAAATCGGTCGATGGGACTGACGGAGTTTAACGACCCGCTGGCGCACAGGCTTTACGCGGGAAGCGATTTTTTCCTGATGCCTTCCCAATTTGAACCCTGCGGTCTGGCGCAGATGATTGCTCTGCGCTACGGGACGATTCCCATTGTCCGCGCCACGGGAGGCTTGAGGGATACAGTTGTTCCCTACAACGAGTTTACGGATGAAGGCAACGGGTTTTCTTTTGAAAATTATAACGCGCACGATATGCTTCATGCCGTAAGATATGCGCTGGACATTTATCAGAACAGGCAGCGTATGGACTCGATCAGGCGGCGGGCCATGAAACAGGACTGGAGCTTTCAAAAGAGCGTTCTGGAATATGCGAGGCTCTATATTGAAATAGTCAGGCTATAATTCCTGTGATTTTCATTGACAGGCGTTTCGTCGTCACATAAAGAGGCATCCGTTGCGACGGGAGCGTCATTGTTTCCCGATTCTATAAATGAAGGCATGCAGGTGAAAAACAGAATTTCAAAAATCAAAAATATTATTGAGGGGAAATTAAAAAGATACTACGGCCGCTCGTTCGAAAACGCCTCGAGTGAAGAAATGTTCCAGGCGGTGGCGATGAGTATCCGCGACATCATCCTCGAGCGGGGGGTCAAAGCGAACGAAACCCTGGAGAAAAAGGGGATGAAGAAGCTCTGTTATCTTTCGGCTGAGTTTCTGATGGGTCGTGCGCTTGTCAATAACATGATCAATCTTGGTTTGCTCAGGGAATACAGGGCCGTCATGACCGAAATCGGTTATCCCTTTGAAAAGCTCGAAGAGCAGGAAAATGAAGCCGCTTTGGGAAACGGCGGTCTGGGCCGGCTGGCCGCGTGTTTTCTGGATTCACTCTCGACGCTGAATCTGCCGGTGACGGGATATGGCATCCGCTATGAATACGGGATGTTCTGCCAGCGCATTATCGAAGGACAGCAGACGGAAGTGCCGGACGACTGGACGGCACAAGGCGATATCTGGGAAATCGAGCGCAGGGCAGAACAGCTCGAAGTGCATTTTGACGGCATGGTTGAAGAAGTCTGGACGGACAACGGCCTGACGGTGGTGCACAAAAACTACCAGACCGTCATGGCGGTGCCCTACGACATGCCGGTCATCGGCTATGACAGCCATGTACCCGCAACATTGCGCCTGTGGAGGGCGGAATGTCCTGCCGTATTTGATCTTCATTCCTTCAACAAGGGTGATTTTGTCTGCATGTTGCAGCAAAAGGAGCTTGCCGAGTCGATTTCCAAGGTGCTTTACCCCAAGGATGACCACATCAACGGGAGAATGCTTCGCTTGCGGCAGTATTATTTCCTGGCTTCCGCGACAATGCAGTGTCTGGTTCGCGAACACAAAAAAATGTATGGCGACGTGCGCAGCCTGCCTGAAAAAGTTGTGATTCAGATCAACGACATTCATCCGGCTCTGGCAATTCCCGATCTGATGCGCATCCTGATTGATGCAGAAGGGCTCGGGTGGGACGAGGCATACGACATTGTCAGCCGGATGTTCAACTATACCAATCACACGGTCATGCAGGAAGCCCTGGCGGCATGGCCTGAGCAGCTGTTTAAAACGATGCTGCCGCGTGTTTATGCGATTGTTTCTGAAATCGATGAACGATTCAGACAGCGGCTGTGCAAATCTTATCCGGATGACCGCGACAAGACCGCGCGGATGTCCATTATTGCATACGATGAAGTCCGCACAGCCAATTTATGCGTTGCGGTATGCAACAGGGTCAACGGCGTATCCCAGCTTCACGGCAGGATTCTGAAAAGCAGGACCTTCCGTGATTTCTATGTGATGTTTCCGGGGAAGTTCACGGCCATCACCAACGGAATCACGCAGAGAAGATGGCTGGCGGCGGCCAATCCTGCACTGTGCGAACTGATCTACGATCATATCGGTGATCAATTTATCCGGGACTGCCGAGAGCTGGAAAGGCTCAAACCGTATGTGGATGACAGGCGGTTTCTGGACGATTTTGCGCATGTCAAGCAGCAAAACAAAAAGCGCCTGTCCGAATATATGCAAAAAAGGCAGGGAATTGCCCTGGATCCCGGGTCGGTCTTTGATGTCCAGGCAAAAAGACTGCATGAATATAAGCGCCAGCTTTTGAAAGTTCTGCACATTTTACATCTCTATCGTCGTTTCACCGAAAATGATCATTTTACACTGCCCCGGCCGGTAACGTTTCTGTTTGCCGCCAAGGCATCGCCCGCCTACTGGAGGGCCAAGAGCATCATCCATTTGATCAGCGTGGTGTCCGCTCTTGTGGATTCCCATCCGCGTACAAGAGAGAACATCCGGGTTGTTTTCCTGGAAAATTACAACGTCACCCTTGCTGAACACCTGATTCCCGCGGCGGATATCAGCGAGCAGATCTCGACCGCCGGTTGTGAAGCATCCGGTACGGGCAATATGAAATTCATGCTCAACGGAGCCGTGACGCTCGGAACGATGGACGGCGCGAATGTGGAGATCTTTGAGAGAGTGGGGAAGGAAAATATTTTTATCTTCGGTGCCGATGCACAGGAAATTGATCGGATCGGGGCGGAAAACAGCTACCATCCGAAAGACTATTTTGACCACGATGAGCATATCCGGGAGGCCCTGTCATGCCTGGTGGATGGCACGCTGCCCGGGGTAGGGAAAGACCAGTTTCAGGATCTATACCGGTCGCTGTTGTATGGGGACTACGACCGCGCGGACAAATATTATCTTCTCTACGATTTTGATGCATATCGCACGGCGTTTGAAAAGATCATGGGCGCATACAACGATACACCCTCCTGGACAAGAAAAGCCGCAGTCAATACGGCGAGTGCGGGCTATTTCAGCGTAGACAGGACCATCGAAGATTATAACCGGATGATCTGGGGGCTTGACTCCATTTGAACGATGGAAAGGACGGCGGTGGATGCTGATCAATTACAGAAAGGAAATGCTGCACGATTCAACCCTGTGTGAATTTCGTGATCCGGTCGGGGCGGTAACCGCCGGAACACTCCTGACCCTGCGTTTCCGCACAAGACTGGAGAACGTGCAGGGCGTTTATCTGTTTTTGTTTGGCGAGGGGAGACGCGAGGAATATCTCCTGCAGCAGTCGGATGAATACTGGCAGGTGCAGATCAGTGCACCGGTCGTGTCCGGTGTGTACTGGTATTATTTTACGGTCAAAGTCGGCGGCAAACTCTGCTATTACGGCACCGGCGGAGGCCGTACCGGGGGAATGGGCTGTGTCTACAGCGCGCCTCCGCCAGCGTATCAGATCACAGTGTACGATCCCGGGTTCGAGGTGCCTGCGTGGTTTCAGAAGAGCGTGATGTACCAGATCTTCCCGGATCGATTCCGGCGCAGCAATGACCGAACGGCGGAAAAAGGCATCGAGTATCACCGCTCCAGGGGACGTCAGGTTCTTTATCACGAGGAATGGGAAGAAAGACCTCTTTTTACCCCGATGCCGGGAGAAAAAAACTACAATCCCTGTGATTACTTCGGGGGGACCCTGAAGGGCATCGAAGAGTCCCTCGGATATTTGCAGGGTCTCGGTGTGAGTGTCGTGTATTTGAATCCGGTCTTTGAAGCGGCTTCCAACCATCGATACAACACCGCCGATTACTTCAGCATCGATCCGGTTCTGGGCACCGTTGCGGATTTTGAGTCGCTGTGCCGCCGTGCATCTTCCCTGGGCATCCGCATTATTCTGGATGGTGTTTTTTCGCACACCGGTTCCGACAGCATCTATTTTAACAGGGAAAAAACATACGAGGGGCCGGGTGCCGCAAACCATCCGGAATCTCCGTATTGTTCCTGGTATTCTTTTGAGCATTATCCCGACCGTTACAGGTGCTGGTGGGGATTTGCATCACTGCCTGAGGTCAATGAGCACGACCCGGGTTGGCAACGTTTTGTCATTAAGGATGAAAACAGCGTCATCCGTCACTGGCTCAGGGCCGGAGCGAAGGGATATCGTCTGGACGTGGCCGATGAGATTCCTGACGACGTGCTGGCCATGATGCATCGGGCGGCGCGTGAGACGGACCCGGAATCTGTGATCATCGGCGAGGTATGGGAAGACGCGACAACAAAATACAGCTATGGCGCGAAGCGTAATTATGCGCTTGGGGGCATGCTCGATTCCGTAACAAACTACCCGCTGCGCCATGCAGTGATCGGTTTTCTCAACGGGGTTTCAGACGCCTGTGACCTGAAAAACTTTCTGGTGGACCAGGCGGCCAATTATCCCCGACCGATGTACTATGCTCTGATGAATCTGCTGAGTTCGCATGATATAGAACGGGTGCGCACTGCACTCAGCGTTCGGATCGACCCTCATGAACTTTCACGTGAACAGCAGGCATCATTCAGGATCAGTGACAGCCAGAACAAAAAAGGTTCCAGGCGCCAGCGGCTTGCCGCGATGCTGCAGTATTGCCTTCCCGGCGTGCCCTGCGTCTATTACGGCGATGAAAAAGGCATGAACGGTTTTCTCGATCCCTTTAACCGGGAACCTTTTACGGATGCGCCGTACGACATGACCGGGGACTACAGGCAGCTGGCACAGCTGCGAAATTCGGCCGACGCGCTTCAGACAGGGCGCGTTGTGTTCTTCGCTCCCCACAGCGACTGTATCGGGGTGCTGCGCTACGTCATCGGCGGCTGCGACGCGCTGGGCCGGCCGGCGGACGACGGGGTCTATTTTGTTGCAATCAATCGTGCAGATACGGCACGGCACGTTGTGTTTGATTTTCTCGGCAGAAACCCTCTTTTTGACGGGGAACACCAGAGATTATTGCGTCCCGTGTTGAACCGTACGGTTGGCTGCATGATGAGCGGGAACCAGTTCACACTCGTGGAAGGCCTGCTGGAAATGAAGATGAAAGCCCTAAACGGTGTGTGGCTGAAAATCGCCTGACAGGATTTTCATAGCACGCGAGAAACAAAAGAGAAAAACTATTCGGAGAAATGATGATGAGCTACCAGAATACTTATATACGTTGGAAAAACTCGGTTAATGAAGATTACCTGTTAAAGGAACTCAATTCGATCCAGGGGGATGACACACAGATCAGGGAACGTTTTATCAGCGATCTGCCTTTTGGCACAGCGGGGCTGCGGGGGGTTCTCGGCGCCGGGACCATGCGCATGAACCGTTATGTGATTGGCCGGGCGACACAGGGCCTGGCCGATTATCTTTTAACCGGCGGCAAATCAGGCCGGTGCATGGTCATCGCCTATGACTCAAGGCAGTTCTCAGCGGAATTCGCCAGGGAAACCGCATGTGTGTTCGCGGGCAACGGCATTCAGGCCTGCATCTTCAAGCAGTTGACAAGTGTGCCCGAATTATCTTTCGCAGTACGGCATCTGAAAGCGGACGGCGGCGTCGTTATCACAGCCAGTCACAATCCCCGGGAATACAACGGATATAAAGTGTATTCCCCATACGGGGGACAGCTTGGTCCCGAAGAAAGCCTGGAAGTCATGAAAAACATACAGAGGCGGGATCCTTTCACGGATGTCAAAAGGATCAGTTATCAGGAGGGGGTTAAGACAGGCATGATCCGTGAAATCGGCGAAGAGATTGACCGGATTTATTATAAGAGCATGGTTGCCCTCTGTGGTGATGAGCCGGACGAGAGTCTCCAGGTTGTCTATACGCCGCTGCACGGGTCAGGATTGCGGACGGTTGAGAATGTTTTCCCCGCCGCCGGAATCAGGAACCTGTTCATTGTCGAGGAGCAGAGAATGCCGGATGGCCTTTTCCCGACAGTGAATTCCCCCAATCCGGAGGACCCGGATGCGATGAAGATGGCCCTTGCCCTGGCGGCACGCCTGAAAGCGGATCTGGCGATTGGCACGGACCCGGACGCGGACCGCATGGGAGCTGCCGTTCGCCGTAAGGACGGCAACTACATCATGCTGACGGGCAATCAGATCGGCTGCCTGCTTACAAATTACCTGCTTGAAAAGCGGCAATCCTCGGGGCTGCTCCAGTCGTCGGATTATATTGTCAAATCTTTTGTCTCCACCGACATGGCTGACGTCATCGCGCAGCATTACGGTGTTGTGTCTTACACGGTGATGACGGGTTTTCGTTTTATTGCCGAACTCATTAAGAAAAATGAACAGACCAATGACGGGTTCGTCTTCGGGTTTGAGGAAAGCTATGGCTTCCTGGCCGGTACGTTTGCCCGTGATAAAGACGGGGTACTTGCAGCACTGCTTTTATGCAAGGCGGCACAGTATTACCGGGGGCGAAACCAAAGCCTGCTTGATGTCCTGGAAACGCTTTACCAGACTTACGGTTACTATCTTGACGGGGTGAAGAATATTGCTTTCAAGGGACTGGACGGCATGGAGAAAATGAAGTCAATCATGGCGGGGCTGCGCGTAAAACCGGTTGCCAGGGTGGGTGATCTGAAAGTGCGCTATACGGAGGATTATCTTTCCGGCAAGAGAACGGCGCCTGACGGGACGGTGACAGATATGGAGTTCCCCACATCCGACGCGATCAAGCTTATTCTGGAGAATTCGGCGTGGATCTGCATTCGTCCTTCAGGAACGGAACCGAAGATCAAGATATACTATGCGGTCCGTGGAACCACTCGGGAGGAGTCGGAAAATCGGCTGAAAAACGTCGCGGCAGGATTTGAGAAAATGATATAAAGACTATCGATAATCTGCTTGCGTTCCCTGCTTGTATAAGTTAATATTCAAATAAATCATAAACTTGCTTGTTGGCATGCAGATCATGTGCAGCGTGTCAGATGGAAGCTATCGATAATCCTGTAATCTTCAACTTAGGGATCGCCCGGTCAACCCGGGAGAAGGATGGACCTGCCCAGCAGGGAGGAACCGACCATGACTAGACTCGTGTTAATTGTCGATGATAATCGTGACAATCTGTATCTGCTGGAGAGTCTGCTCACGGGACACGGTTTTGACGTGATCTCGGCGGAAAACGGTGAAGAAGCCCTGGTCAAGGCGCGTCTAAATCCCCCGCATCTTATTGTTTCAGACATCCTGATGCCGGTGATGGACGGGTATGCTTTATGCCGGGCCTGCAAACTGGATGACACACTGAAACAGATCCCGTTTGTTTTTTACACAGCCACTTACACGGATGAAAAAGACGAAAAATTTTCGCTGGCACTTGGCGCCGACCGGTTCATCATCAAGCCCGAGGTCCCGGACGTCCTGATCAATATCCTGTGTGAACTTCTGAAAGAAAAGAAAACCAGCAAACCCGCGGTCACAAAATCCACCGAGGAAGAAATGGAGTTCTTAAGGAAGCACAATGAAGCCCTTTTCAAAAAGCTTGATAAAAAAATATCGGACCTGGAGGAAGCCAATCAAGTCATTAGCTTGTTAGAAGAAAAGTACAGGCTCTATTTTGAGCATGTAACGGATGTGGTCTATACAATTGACAAGGATCTCAAGGTGTTAAGCATGTCTCCCAGTGTGGAGAAAGTAATGGGGTATAAACCGCAGGATTTCATCGGAAAACCTGTAACTGATTTAGGAAAAATTCTTACGCCGGAATCTCTTCAACAGGCCATCATCGATACGGATTTGATTTTAAAGGGGAATACCATATCGGCGACAATTTATCAGTTTATCGCAAGGGATGGAACCATCAGATATGGAGAGGTCAGCGGGTCCCCCATCATAAGCAATGGCCAGATCATTGCCATCATTTCCGTTGCCCGTGATATCACCGACCGCAAACTGACAGAGGACGCCCTCCGGGAAAGCGAGGAGAAATTCAGAAAGATTCTCGAAGATATGGAGGACGTTTACTTTGAAGTTGACATCACGGGAATGATCACATTTGTTAACCCGTCATCCTGTAAAAAGAGCGGATATACTAAAGAGGAACTGCTCGGGATGTCTTTTAAACAGATCAGTGTGCCCGATGGTATTGGACAGGTCATGAAATATTTTGGAGAGATTTTCCAGACGGGACAAACCGGTAAACCTTTTATCTGGAACCTGAAGAAAAAGAACGGGGAAGAGGGGTTTTTTGAAGTAGTCGCTTCCCTGATCCGGGACAATCAGGGAAACCCTCGGGGATTCAAGGGAATTGGACGTGATATAACCGAACGTAGGAAGGCGGAGGAAGCTTTGCAGCGGGAAAGCAATTTCAGCAGGGCCGCCCTAGACAGCCTGACGGCGCTGTTTTACATGTATGATGATCAGGGGCGTTTCATCCGGTGGAATGAATACTTCACCGCAGTCACCGGGTATTCCGGTGAAGAACTTGCCCGTATGACACCACTGGATGTTGTTGTGGAAAGCGAGCGTGTATCACTGAAGAAAACCATGGAAAAGGTTTTATCCACGAAACATGTGTCTGCCGAATTGAGCATTCTTTGCAAGGACGGCTCTGTCAAACCACATTTTTTAACCGGTAATTTAATAGAATTCGAGAATAAACAATGCGTAATCGGGATGGGCATTGATATCACTGAACGCATAAAAACAGAGACAAAGCTTCAACAGACCCTCGAAAGCCTCAGGAAAGCAGTCGGTACGACCATTCAGGTACTGGTTTCCGCCGTGGAGGCCAGGGATCCCTACACGGCCGGTCACCAGTCCCGGGTTGCGCATTTGGCCTGTGCAATCGCTTCGGAGATGGGGTTAGCCCAGGATAAGATTGAAGGAATCCGTCTGGCAGGTTCGATCCACGACATCGGAAAGTTATCGGTCCCGGCAGAGATATTGACCAGGCCTTCGAAGCTGACAAATATCGAATTTTCGATGATTAAGGAACATGCTCAGAACGGCTACGAAATGCTGAAGCATGTAGAATCTTCCTGGCCGCTGGCGGAAATTGTCTATCAACATCATGAGCGGATCAACGGATCCGGTTATCCTAGAAACCTGAAGGGAGATGAAATTATTATAGAAGCCCGAATCATGGCCGTGGCCGATGTTGTGGAAGCCATGGCTTCCCACCGTCCGTATCGTCCGAGTCTGGGGCTTGATGCGGCCCTTGAAGAAATTGAGAAAAACAGGGGAATCTTATATGAAGAGGCTATTGCCATGGCCTGTTTAAAATTATTCCGTGAGAAGAGATATGTTCTTCCATAAAAAAAGGAATCCCATTTTCATCTCAAAAAAACACTTCATAAGGTTATTATGATTCTCATCTTTCAAGTTTGAAGCAGAATCCGAGAATGAATAAATAAAATGCTAGTTAAATTAAAAGTCTATAGACGTTATAGCTGTCACGAAACGTTATGTTTATGCCAGGCCTATCTTCGATGATCTACAAAAAATGTTGATCTTTCTTCAAAATTTTTTGCAAAAGTCACCTTCAGAAATCAGTTTTGTAAATTAGTTGTACTAGCCTCTTTCCGAAGGGTGTTTTTGCTAAATACGGTTTCCTGTATGTGCAATTCCTCGAAAAAACTGCTTGATGAAATTTTTTCCCTGAGGTAATCATTAGATAGGCAAGTAATAACGCGCCGTTTGTCCTATTACAATAGCCTGATGGGTCAGGTTGTTTCTCATACATTGAATGATGCTATCCTCGAGGTTCCCTATTTTTTCTAAAAAAAAATTCTGTGGCACTTTTATTGCTGTATATATTCCATGGAAAAAAATAGGTTTAAGCGGGCAAGCCAATGAAAAAGTTTGATATAATGCCTGACAAACTTGGGCAGGTAATTGCATTTAAAAGGAATTCTTCTGGATCCGGTTTGGGCGAGACCGTAAAAAGTCAAAAAGAAGAATCGGACGAAATAGTATATCAAAAAAAAGTTGAAAATAGTTCTTCTAAGCCCCCTTCATACGAAAATCTCCATCAAGCATTGAACCGCCTGACAGCTGTAACGAAGAGTCTGGAAAGCAAAATTAAACAGGCTGAATCCCTGCCGGTGAATCCTGACCGGAATATTCCACATAAAAAGCAAGTCTCGTCATCGGGTTTTGGAGAGGCTGTCAAACAGGACAAGCAGGCAACAGCCAGTACACAGGGACAACTGTCCTTTGAAACGAGTTCATTTCAGTCTAATTCCCGGGTCAATCTTCAAAATGCGCTGCGTAATTTGAGGGCTGCCGCAAAAAAGCTCGAATTAGAAATTAAACAGGCCGAATCCTCGAATGAAAAAATTGGTCAGATTCTTCTTTCGAAAAAAGTGATCACGTCGCGCGATCTGGATGAGGCACTGAAAAGGAAAAAACAGGAACCAAACAAGTATCTGGGACAAATTCTTTGTGAAATGGGGCTTCCTCAATCCAAAATCATCAAGGGGATTCACTACAGCAGCAAAAGAAAACAACTCGGACAGGTTCTTGTTGAGCTGAACATCATAACCGCGGCGCAGTTGGACGATAATCTCCTGCAGCAGACGCAGCTCAAACAGAGGGGCGTGCACATGCCTCTGGGTACATTGCTGGCGAACAACGGAGTTATCGGCGAAGAACATTATATCCATGCCCTTTCCGCGCATTACAGCATGCCCATTGTCGGACTGAAGAATTATCAGGTAAATCCTTCTCTGCAAAAGACCATCGGCGAAAAGTATGCTCTGGAGAATCACATCATCGTCTTGAGCAATAGTAAAACCAAAGTGACCGCAGCTATGGCTGACCCGCATTTGTCTGTCATTGAAAATATCGAGAAAGCACTGCCCAGAGGTAAAAATATTATTTTTTACCTTGCAAGAGCTTCGGAAATAGAAGATTGCCTGAACAAAAAATATGCCCCTGCCAGAAAATATGCACCATTTATAGAAGCAGGATGTCCTGTGGTTAATCCGGATAAGGCCAGTCCATACCTGCAGGGGATGGCAACAGGCGGTGGGAATTTGGAAGCCTGGCGCAAGAAAACTGTAGCACAAAATGATGATTTACTGGAGAAGTTGCCGGGACTCAGGCTGGCTAAGGATCGCCTGTCGATGTCCATCCTTCGGGCGCGCCGGGACAAGAATCTGACGGCTCTGATGTTTGTAGGCCTCAACGGTCTTAATTCCATCAGCGATACTCTGGGAGATGACGCAGGAGATTATGTGCTAAAAGAAGTAGTGAAGCGTCTTCTTGTCTGTGTTCGTGAAAGCGATACCGTTGCCCTTGGCGGATCAGATGAGTTTCTAATCATTGCAAACGGGATCCATACCCCTGAAAACGCATCTCAAATTGCCAGAAATATCATCCATTTAATGTCTCAACCCTTTTTTTTCGAAGGGAAACATGCTGTCGTCAGTACAAGCATCGTAATCGCGCTTTGTCCTTTCGACGGTGATGATCTGGACCAACTGAGCAGGCAGTCTGAAGAGGCCATGCACAGGATAAAAAAAACCGGTAATAATGAATTCTGCTTTATCAACGAGACAGTAAATCATCTGTGGAGCCGGCAATAGGGACGAGGGGATTTTCTGGCTCCCTTGAGGGGTTAACATGGATACGAGATCCGTCGCCATCCTCATTTTCATTTGCTCTGCCAACTAAAAACGATTCCCCACATATTATCCTGACCGGTTTTTTTCTTAAAAGAAAGCATTTTGATTCACGGCAAACACGATTCGCCCGGAAATATGTTTTTATTCATTGCATACACTTTCAACTTTCATTACAATCTTCCTCGATAAAAAGAAGTTATTGTCTAATGCTATATAAAAAATAGCGTCGGCAGTTTTGACGATGAAATAATCTTTTTTAAGGAAATGCAAATGTCTTATACTCCCGTCATTGTGGGTGCAGCACAATTCACACAGCACAAGAAAACGGAGCGACCTCTGGATCCGCTCAGCCTCATGGAAAAAACAAGTTCAGATGCATTGATCGATACAGGTGCGTTACAACTAAAGGATTACATCGACTGCGTGTATGTAATGAATTTGTTTCAGTGGTCCTATCGTGACGCACCCGGGATGCTCTCCGAAAGGCTTGGCATCAAGCCGAATCAGGCCTCTTATCTCGCGATCGGGGGCAATACCCCGCAGATGATGGTCAACAGCGCTGCCAGGGACCTGGCAGCGGGCCGTTGCAGGGCCGTTCTCATGACCGGAGCGGAAGCCATCTATTCGCTGAAGCGTGCCATGAAGGGTGCCCTTGCGTTGAACTGGCCGCCCAGTGAGCCGCCTGAAAGGATCGACGGCGAGAATACGAGCGGTGTGGATAAAATCGAGGAAGCATATAACCTGTTTTTTCCTTCTTTGATGTATCCGTTGTTTGAGACATCATTACGGGCTTCATCCGGCAGATCTCCCGATGAACACCGGATACACATGGGGGAATCCTTCGAACGTCTTTCCCGGATTGCTTCGACAAATCCCTTTGCGTGGTCCCAAAATGCACTGTCGGCTGAAATCATCTCTACGCCGTCTCCGGACAACCGGTACATTGGATACCCCTATACCAAGTACATGAATGCAAATGTCGATGTCGATCAGTCTGCTGCGCTCATTATGACCACGGAGGACACTGCGCGCTCCCTTGGTATTCCCGGTGATAAATGGGTTTATCCCATCGGTGGGGCGGACTTCAACGACATCTGGTATGTTACCCGAAGACCGTGTTTGCACAAATCGCCGGCCATATGCCATGCGTCACGCATCGCTCTTCAACAGGCTAATCTGACGCTTGACGAAATCAGTGTATTCAATATTTACAGCTGTTTCCCTTCCGCCTTTGAGATTGCCCGGAGAGAGATAGGCATTCCGGATGACGATCCGAGGGACTTGAGCGTAACCGGAGGACTTCCCTTTTTTGGCGGCCCCGGCAATAACTATGTGATGCATGCCATTGCGACGGTCGTCGAGCTCATCAGAAAAGACCGTGCGCTTAAAGCCATGGTGACGGCTAACGGCTGGTACCTGACAAAGCATGCGATAGGTATCTACGCAGGAACGCCCCCTGTCCACCCCTGGATTGACAGGGATGATTCGTCGATACAGCGTGCCATCGATGCACAGGCTCTCCCCGTGCCCGTGGAAAAGGCATCCGGATCTCTTCTCGTTGAGGCCTATGTGATCCGGCACGACAGTGCAGGCAATCCGTTACAGGGGGTTGTGGTGGGAAGGCTAAAAAATGGTGGCAGAGCCCTGGCCGTCGTTGATGCCGGTCCGGATGAACTTCTGATAATGGAAAAGATTGAATGGGTCGGAAAAGAAGGAGCTGTCCGATACGATGAGGCTGCCGGACAAAACAGGATCCGGTTCAACGTTTCGCAGTGACATGAAGGACAAAATCAAAGAGAATGCTCCACGTGCTTTTCGGCTGTTATTGAATTGACATATATCGTCAGGTTTCATATAGTAAAAAAAATAACATAAAATTTATGATAATGAAAAGATGAACCCATTAACATTCATCCGTAAGTTAAACGAAACCGATCCGGAAATGGCGAGGCGGGAATATATCACCCGCAATTTATTGTTTTTTTCATTTAGCATTACATTCTCTTTTTCTCTAATAACCTTCATCCTGTATCTGTTAGGCAAAATGCCTTTTGATACGCTGCTGATTCTTGTTATTCTTTCGATCCTTCTTTTCGGGGCCATGTTGCTCACGAAAGCAGGATTCTGGCGAGCTGCCGGTATCATCCTCCCGCTGCTGATGTACATCCCTGCAGTCAACGCAAACTATATCGGCGGAATCGATGCACCGGGCAATTTCATGTATGCAATTCTGATCATGTTTGTGGCGTTTATTTACGGGCCGAGGAAAATGTGGATCGCACTTGCGATCTGTCTTGCGACGTATCTTGGCCTTGCCTGGGTGATATCCATTGGTTACATAAAACCTTTCCGAACGGCTGAAGTTGTATTTGTAAACAGGGTTGTGCTTATTGTTGGTTTTCTCGTGAGTATATCAGTTATGATCTGGCTTCTGGCCCGCAGCTATGAAAGTGAGATCAGGGTAAGGATACAGGCCGAAGGACAGCTCAACAGGAAAAATGAAGAGCTGGGTTTGCTCAACGAAGCCTTGCGGGAGAATGAACTTCGCATCAAGTCCATCAGCGACAATCTTCCCTTGGGAATGATCTATCAGATTATGAAGAAGGTCGACGGAACAAGGCAATTTACCTATGTAAGCGATTCGGTAAAAAGGCTGCACGGCGCAACACCGGAAGAAGTCATGGCTGATGCGAATCTCATATACGGCAACGTCTATGAAGATGATATCGCCTTGTTAATGAAAACTGAAGAGGAAGCATTAAAAACTTTATCCACTTTTTCGGTGGAGGTACGGGAGAGGGAGCCTTCGGGAGGAATAAGGTGGTCTCACCTGTCATCAACTCCCACTGTGATGGAAAATGGCGATGTTCGGTGGGATGGAATTGAGCTTGTTGTTACCGAACGCAAGCAGGCCGAAGAAGCGTTGCTGGAAAGCGAGGGAAAATATCGTACCATCATAGAACAGATGGAAGAAGGCTATTATGAGGTCGATCTTTTAGGTAATTATACCTATGTGAATGATGCGCAATGCAGAATTCTCGGATATTCCAGAGATGAACTGATTGGGATGAACAATCGTCAGTATCAGGATCAAACAAACGCTAAAATCATGTATCGGCTGTTCAACGGAATTTACAGAACAGGTGAACCGGTCGCGTTATCCGATGTAGAAATCATCGGAAAAGACGGGATGAAAAGATTTCTTGAAGTTTCAGTGTCCCTGAAGCGAAATACCAAAGGCGAGCCGATCGGATTTCGGGGTATTGCGCGAAACGTCACCGCCCAGAAAAAGGCGGAGGATGAGAAGAGAAAATTGGAGGATCGCCTTCAGCGTGCGGAGAAGATGGAGATTCTCGGAAGAATGGCAGGCAGCGTGGCCCATGATCTGAATAATGTTTTAGGAGCCCTTTCCGGTTATTCGGAGCTGCTGCTGATGAAAATTCCGGAGGGACATACGTCCAGAGATTACGCTGAAAAGATTATGAAGTCCACAGAGAAAGGGTCTGCGATTATTCAGGATCTTCTTACGCTGACCAGAAGGGGCGTCACCGTTTCAGAGGTGATCAATCTAAACGATATTGTGTCGGCTTTTCTTAAAACACCATTGTTTGAGAAAATAACAAGCAATCATCCTATGGTAACCTTCAGGGCAGAATGTGAAGAGGGCCTCCTGAACATTAAAGGTTCTCCTGTCCATCTGGACAAGACTTTGATGAATCTGGTGTTGAATGCGGCAGAGTCGATACCAGGAGAGGGAGAGGTCATCGTCCGGACAGAGAATCGCTACCTGGATAAACCGGTTAAGGGCTATGATGAAATCCTTCATGGCGATTATGCCATCCTGAGTGTTACAGATACCGGGACGGGGATTCCGGACGAGAACAGAGAAAAGATATTTGAACCGTTTTATACAAAAAAGACAGCGAGAAGAAGCGGAACCGGCCTGGGTTTGCCCATTGTGTGGGGAACGGTAAAAGATCATAACGGATATATTGATTTGCAGACAAAAGTCGGCACGGGGACAACCTTTACTCTTTACTTTCCCATAACACGTCAAGAAATAATTGCAACGGAACCTGGTGAACCGATAGAACGTTACATGGGCAGTGGGGAATCGATATTAATTATTGATGACATGGCTGATCAAAGGGACATCGCTTCTGGGTTGCTTCAAAAACTTGGATATAATGTTCATACCGTTTCCAGCGGGGAGGAGGCAGTTGAATACCTCGGGAAAAACAAGGCAGACCTGCTGCTTCTGGATATGATCATGCCGCCGGGAATTGACGGCATGGAGACCTACCGGAAAATTCTGGAGATCAACCCGAAACAGAAGGCTATCATTGTCAGTGGTTTTTCCGAAACGGATCGCGTCAGAGAGGCACAGAGACTTGGGGCGGGTGCTTATGTAAAGAAGCCCTATGTACTAGAAAAAATCGGTTTGGCCATAAGAGATGAACTAAAACGGCAAAGCACTGTGTGAAGAATGAAAATCTATGATGATGGTATCTCGCTAACACGAAATGGTTACATTTTCACAGATTATTTTAGAGTCTTGAATTACATGTTGCGAGTTACAAATAAACATATGCTACATCATTTTTATATTGATATTTTTTAAAGTACCTTGCCCATTGCCCCGCTTCGAGAAGCTCAGCGACCGGCTTCGACAAGCTCAGCGACCAACCCTTTAGCCTTGAACCTACAGTGTCTAATAGGCTTTCGAAAAATCATCCAATCAGTGTGCCGTCATACATGATGTTCTGTCCCATCATCTCCGGGGTCACCAAAACGATGCCCTGCTCACTGATTTGAAATCGCTTGATATCCTCATCCGGGTTTTCTCCGATAATGGTGTTATCGGGAATGTGGGTTCCCTTGTCGATAATGGCGCGGTTGATGCGGCAGTTCCTTCCAATATATACTCCCGGCAGAACAACACTGTCCTTAACCATGCTGCAGGTTTCGATGCGTGTCGCAAAAAAGATGACAGAACGCTTGACATGCGCACCTGCTATAATGCACCCGCCGCTGACCAGTGAATCTATGGCTTCACCGCGGCGGCCTTCATCGTCAAAGACAAATTTTGCCGGCGGCAGTTGGACCTGGTAAGTCCAGATGGGCCAGCTTTGATTATACAGGTTCAATTCCGGTTCAATGGAGCACAGTTCCATGTTTGCCTTCCAGTAAGCGTCTACGGTGCCGATGTCCCGCCAGTAGGCCATCTTGCCTTGATCATCGCGATAGGTATATGCCATTGCCCGACTGTTGGGGATAGCGCGGGGGATGATGTTCTTACCAAAGTCATGGTCTGAATTCTCATCTTTGGCGTCTTCGATCAGCTTATCGTAGAGAAATCCGGTCGTGAAAACATAGATTCCCATGGATGCCAGGGACTGATCCGGTTTGTCTGGTATGGCCTCCGGATTGGCCGGTTTTTCAGTGAAGCGGGAGATGCGCATATTTTCATCAACGGACATGACCCCGAATTCACGCGCTTCCATGCGCGGCACCTCAATGCAAGCAACGGTCATGTCCGCCTTTGACTGAACATGCTGCATCAGCATCTTCGAGTAATCCATGGTGTAGATGTGGTCGCCGCCAAGTACCAGTAAATAATCGGGCGAGTGACGGTGGATGATGTCGATATTCTGGTAGAGGGCGTCGGCTGTTCCTCGGTACCATTCTTTGCTCATACGTTGCTGGGCGGGAATAATTTCTACAAATTCACCGATTTCCGCCCTCATGAAGCTCCATGCATGCTGCAGGTGGCGTATCAGTGAATGTGCTTTGTACTGGGTCAGCACACCAATGCGGCGCAAGCCTGAATTAACACAGTTCGAGAGGGGAAAATCGATCATGCGGTATTTGCCGCCGAAGGGGACGGCGGGTTTGGCACGCCATTTTGTCAATTCTCCAAGACGGGAGCCTTCTCCTCCCGCTAGTATCAGCACCAGAGTCCGGCGTGTCACCTCTGTAGCAATCTTTGTGTCAACATAATTATAATGATCCAGGAGATTCAACGTCCGTTTTTTTCTGATGCTCATGATTCGTTTCCTCCCGGCAAGAAAGAATTTACAGGAACCGGCTGTCATGCACTATCAGTATAAAGGAACCCTTTCGTGTAAGTCAAGGACAAACAGGACCCTCGACGCACAACCGTTCAAAATGGTTTTGCAGGATCATTGAAAAACCGATAACAGACAATTTATAGAAAAAAGCTGACAAAAGAAAAGCAAGCTAGAGTTTATACATTTTTTTTATTTCATTTTCCGCATGAAACCAGTCGGAAATGTCATCACCGGGCGCGCCTGTAATCATTCTCTCCTGGTAAAGTTCGTAAGCTCTTTTTTCAACTCTGTCGAGGAATTCCTGCAGGTCAGGCTTTTTTGTTTTCCTGGCAGTTGAAGCGACTTTCTTTGCTGTACTTTTTCGGGAGCTCTCTTTTTTTGCTGGCATAATCTACTCCTGATGTTTGATTAAAAAATGAAATTTATAAATAACATTTTTATCTTGAATTCGTCAATATGTTTTCATAATTTTACTTTTAAAAAGGATGAAAAACTGGTATAAATAAAAATTACTTCCTTATTTCATTTACATTTGAAAAATTTAATCGGGGAAATGACCCGGCTGCCAGGAATTCCTTGCGCAGCCTGAACTTACGGTTTATATTCATTCAAGTAAAATTATTATCCATGCTTACGT
This sequence comes from Deltaproteobacteria bacterium ADurb.Bin151, assembly GCA_002070455.1. Classification (GTDB taxonomy): domain Bacteria; phylum Desulfobacterota; class Syntrophia; order Syntrophales; family Smithellaceae; genus UBA8904. The sequence goes on along the minus strand of MWDG01000002.1, from coordinate 9,726 downwards.
AAACAAGAAGGTCAGCCGGTATGAGATTACAAAAGAGATATTGTTTCATGTTTACATTCACCATAATTTTTTTCGTATGTTTTTCTTCATTTTGTTTTGCGCAAATCGAGAGAGAAAAAGATGACGGATACACTGTGCCCTCTGAAATGAACATTTATACGGAAGATCCAGCAACAAAAGATGTAAGTGACAGCCCGGAGCAGACGATCCGGCGGCAAACAGCAATTGGGAATTTTCCGTCAAAGGACAAACCATGGTCCATCGAACTTTATGTAAAACGCTATTTCATAAGCCATACATCCTATGAATTCGGTAATCCTTATCCTCCGTTTCAGGAGCCTCTGAGCCGTCTGGAATTTCCCATGAACACGTGGTGGTTCGGGGGAGAGTTCAGAAGAAATTTTTCACGTTTTTCGGCAGGAGCGGAAGTATCGGCAACCGTTCCCATGGAATCTGACCTTTCGTTCAAGGATTCAGACTGGACCGACACGCAATATTTCTGGATCAAGGACATTTATTCAGAAGCGCAGTGTCGATTGCAGCCAAGCTATATGGCGAGAGTAGATGTTGATTTGAAAATTAGCGACTGGTTGAAATTGCCGGGGTGGTTCGACCTGCGTCCGGTTGCAGGAATCCGTTGGCAGTATTTGGAATTTTATGCCCATAACGGCGTCCAGATGTATCCGGCCCCCTGGAGCAATGACCCGCCGGAACCGTTGCCGGGGGACACCATCCATTTTAAACAGACCTACTGGCATTATTTTCTGGGAATTAAGGCGGTTTACAATATGGAAAAACATATCCGGTTCCCGCGCCTGAAAGTGATTTGCCAGCTGGATTGGGCCTATGTTGACGGAAACAACAGCGATGAACATCTGATCAGGGGAGACGGTGGGGCCCGTATGACCTATGATAGAACCAGAGGGGGCGCCTTGCATGCATCTGTCGGCCTCAAAATCGTATTGACCGAAAATGTCAGCGCGGGCTTTGAAATGGACTATATTCGAATCCGCTCCACAGGTTCGCATCAATGGCAGCATGATGTGTATGGCATCGATCAAAGCTGGGACAACGGAGTGAAAGTATGGTCGGATCAGGCCGCCTTAATGATGAATGTGGAGTATCGTTTCTGATTTTAAACTTGGACTTGGACTTGATATATGATACAAATTTGCGGTAATTTTACGATGATCAGGGCTGTTTCGGGAAAATGAAAGGGGAAAACAGATGGAACTCAAAGATATTAAAAAGGTACTTATTCTGGGTGCAGGCACCATGGGCCAGCAAATTGGCTTTGTGTGTGCCATGCACGGATACCATGTGACTTTTTACGACCTCTCGGATGAAATATTGAGTCAATCCTTGAAGCGCATCGAAAAACTCGGATCTTCATTTTTTGTGCCCATACGAAGAATAACCATAGAGCAGCTCAGAGAAATCATGGGCCGCATCACCACCACTTCGAATCCGGAAGAAGCTGCGAGAGAGACTGATTTGATCAGCGAATCCGTGCCCGAAGATCCGGAAATCAAGGCAAAAGTTTTTGAAAAGTTCAATAAACTCTGTCCTGAACGTACCATTTTTACCACCAACACATCGCTTCTCATGCCTTCGAAATTTGCCGCGGCCACAGGCAGGCCTGAAAAGTTGATAGCGCTTCATTTCCATGATGTGCGCACCACCAATATCGTGGATGTTATGCCCCATCCGGGTACAGACCCTACAGTTACAGCGTTAGTACGGGATTTTGCCGTGAGTATCGGCCAGATTGCGATCATGCTTCACCGTGAAAACAACGGATATGTTTTTAACGCAATGCTTTCCAGCATCTGCACGGCGGCCCTGACACTCGTGACCACTGGCGTTGCCAGTGTCGAAGATGTTGACAGGGCCTGGATGGGGGTGATGCGCATGCCCATAGGTCCCTTCGGCATGATGGACCAGATGGGCCTTAAGACGGTCTGGCACGTTAACGATTACTGGGCTCGAAATACACAGGATATCCCGGCCAACCAGATACAGGCCAATGCGGATTTTCTGAAACAGTATGTGGAAAAGGGTGAGCTTGGAGCCAAGACAAAAAAAGGATTTTATACCTACCCGAATCCTGAATATGCAAAAGCTGAATTTCTTTCAGGGATGGCGGAAAAGTAGAGCTTTCAAACCGGAAAAGCTCTCTGCTGCTTTCGAAAGTTTAAAAAAGGTCTGCCCGGCATTGAAATTTTCGTGATGATCCTGCGATCATGATGATGGATGCAGTTGCTGTTGCATGCCGGTTCAACAAGGTATGCAGCAGCAGTATTTGACCGACGCAATGGAAAATCGATGATTATTCCTTCATGCTTCCCCCTTCTATGTGCTGTGTTCAAAAACTTCATTTTATGATATATTTCAATCCGTATTGAAAGAAAACTGAAAAATGAATTTGATTTTTTTGCCTAGACTGGCTTCCCCGATAAATCTTTGATTAGGGAAGCCGTTGCGAAAGGAGGATAAGCAATGAAAAAGTCAATATTTGTGACATTTATATTGGTCGTCACTTTCGTTTTTCCAATCATGTCCAATGCCATGGCGCCACCTCCGCCTCCTTTCGCATTTCCGCTGCCTCCACCCATACCGTTTGTCACGCCGCCTGAACTGGTCATCATTCCGGATACGGATATCTATGCCGTTCCCGATTTCGAAGATGACCTTTTTTTTCATCAGGGGTGGTGGTGGAGATACTGGGATGGACGCTGGTACCGTTCACAATGGTATGACCGCGGATGGGATTATTATTCCGGTTATCCCGTCTGGTTTGAGATCTTACCTCCGTATTGGCGAAATAATTACAGAAGCCGCAGGTGGGATGGACATCCCTGGAACCCTCCGCGGATTTATCATCGGGATCTTGACAGGCATTGGCGTGGGGGCCACTGGCGCAATGATCATGGTTGGGGACATCCCGGCCCCGGAAGGCGTCCGCGAGGCGGTCCCGACGGTCGTCATCATGGTCCGGGCGGCGGTCCGAGGTAGCAAGGATTTTTAAGTCACGTGCCCTATGATACTCAATCTTTAACAAATGTGCAGTCCAGAGAAACAGGACGATTACGAAGGGAAACATACGATGCTTAAGAAACCAATCTGTTGCGGTCTCATTCTGACGGTCACTATGATTATTATGCTGGGCTATACAGCCGTTGCGTCCGATATTCCGGCTGATGTGGAAAAGATACTTCGGGAGATTCGACAGGATCAACCAGTGCCTGCGCTGAGCTATTTAAAGCGCGCCAAATCAATCAACCAAGGCTGTGCGTATTATCGCGGCAATTATAATGGTATTGAAATAACGGTTGAAACGCATCCTGACAGTAACCGCGTGTCCTCCGTTTTACTGCAGATTTCCGGTGAGGATCGAACGAAGCAGGTCCTTCCTGCCGTCAAGCGCGTTATCGGTCCTCCCCGCTACAGCAGCCCGAAAGAATCCCAGTACGGCTGGGAGTGGCCCAAATACCGCAGTGCGTCGGTCCATTATGTAAGGGGCGACAAATCAGGCGAGGGGATTACGGTCGTTTCTCTCTTTTACCAGTAGTTGAATGGCCGGCAGGGAAACTTCAGGTTTGAGCAGGAGGCCCGAAAAAAAAGTTTAATCCTGACTGCGAGGGATCTGATTAAAGGAAAAATTACCTATGGAAAAAGGAAAAGAGAAAAAATGTTCCTCCTGCGGAGAATTGATGGGGGCTGAAGACGCCTTTTGCAGGAATTGCGGAAGCCGTTTCACAGAAAAAACCGGTTTGGGAAAATGTTCTGCCTGCGGTAAGCCGATGGAACCCGGTGCCGTCTTTTGCACGAATTGCGGAAATCGCTCCGAAAAAAGAAATGCAGGTGATTCTGGAGGAGCATCCCTGTTCCGATCACAGTTTACAGCATTGGCCAACGAATTCCTTACGATCCGTGAGGTGAGTCCGGTATGGTTTGAATTTTCGTCACAAACAGGCGCGCAATCACCTCTCCAGAAGGTCAATATCCAGTATGACGCGGTTGTTCAACTGGAGCCGGAAAAGAAGCAGTTAACGTTTTGGGAAAAGATGGTGGAACGTTCTGTTGGAACGACCGCCGGATTTTCTAAGGAAGTGAAAGTCCAGAAGGGGATCGAGGTTGACAAAAAAATCCACGGTCAGCTTTTACTCGGGGGAAAATACGGTTTTGAGTATGGCAAGCTACGCGAAGTTGTGAAATCTATTGCCGCCGAGCAGGGCTGGCAATTCAAAACGGTTCTCCTGAAACCCAAAATGCATGTGGATACGGGAGACAGGGCTTCCCGAAGCAGCATACCCTTTCAGAAGATTCTGCTGGTGCTTCTTGTTCTTTTCGTCATTGCGGCTCTGGGAACGGCCGGTTATCTATTTTTTGCAGACCGGTCGAAACCGGCCATGTCGCAAACAGAAACCGTGGGGAGTGACTCGAATCTTGCCGACAACGTTGATCGTGCGGGGAACGACAATCAGATGTCACCCGAGGAACCCAGGGTTCTTCAAAGAAGCGGCACGGTTGCCGGCGGCAGACCGTTTGTCGTAACAGACAAGGATGTCTATACTTACGGTGAAAGAATAAAAGTGTATTATTACAATGCCCCGGGTTATTCCAGAGACTGGATATGTGTTGTTCGGGCGGGGTCGTCCCGGACGGCGGCGGGGAATTACAAATACATTCCCAGAGGAGGGCGGGGCGTTCTGAGTTTCAAGTCTCCGCGTCCGGGAAAATACGAGGCCCGTGCCTATTATAGCTACAGCCCTTTTGAATATGCGATATCAGCCCGACACAGCTTTACAGTGGTGAACCGCCCGTTTGAGTAACAGAGAGACGATGCGGGGCCTCAGACCTTATCAAAGATAGATATTCCTAATGGTTAGCCGTGAATCGTGAAATTTATTCATTGAAAATCCTGTTATATTAAACAAGTTCGTTAAAATGTATCTGATCACCGGGTTCATCATAGCCCTCTTGGCTTTTTTTCTAAAATTTTCTTGACTTAACTTGTCTGTTTGGTCATATAAAGCAACATTTTGTAGTTATAAATTTCTTTAACTGGAGTGAAAATGATGCCGATTAGCAGGAAGTGGTTGCTGGCAATTTTGGCCATGCCGATTGCGGTTATGTTTATGTTGCCCGGAGTGGTCTGGGGAGGATTGTGGATGGGGGTGCAAGGCGGTCCACGCTATATTCCCAATACAGACATGGTGCAAAGGACCAGCTGGAACTTTGAGAAAACTTATGAGGAAGTCAAGTTTGATGTCAATGTAACAGGCGGCTTGACGGTGGGTTATGATTTTATCAATCAAGGTTTTCTGGGGCGGGACTGGCCGTTCTGGATGAAATATTTTGGTGTGATGCTGGATGTAACTTATGAAAACCTGAGTTTCGATCAGCAGGTGGTGATGATGAGAGAGCAGAGAAATAATGACACACGCCCTGATGAACGTAAAGAATATCTTACCTACATACCAAGCGGCAGCAGTAGTATGGTTGTTTTTTCCCCTATGATCTCCTTGAAATATGGATTCCTTCCAAACGCGGAGAATCCATTTGGTCGCTTGCAGCCTTACGTGGGAGTGGGACCGGGTTTTGTCATCAGCAATCCGGAAATCAATGGATGGACCACCGAGGAAAAAAATAAATTCGACGTAGCTCTGGTGGTGGAAACCGGACTCCGTTACATGATCTTTCGGAACGTTTCTCTGGACGTGGCATTCCGCTACCGCACAATTTTTACCAAATTCGGCAACAGTTATTACGTGCCGGGTGTGTCCGGAGTGATCGACATGGATTGGAACCCTCACTTGTTCAATGCTGTTTTCCGTTTGTCTTATCATTTTTAGGATGGAGGATATTAAACGGAAAGCTTCGTGTATAAGACTTTACGGATGTGAAAGAATATTTTCATGCCGCCATTCTTGCTACAGTAACGGAACAGAATTTGTAATCTGAAAAGAAATCTGTGCGGTTGCTACTGTTTTACGAACATTCTTTTTCAGGCTGTCCCGGGTTTATGGTTCCGTGGTCTGAATATTCAGGCCCTTAATCAGTCAAAATTACATTGACACGTCTCCCTATTCTTCATATATTAAAAATACTTTAATGAAATCAAATGAAAACAGTTGTTGAGGTTCATCATCAAAAAGCGACTGCAAGAACAACATGAAAAAAAAAGAAAAAGAAGGCAGCACGCTACCCGAGTCCAGAATAAGCAGGAAGAAGGAGAAATTGCTGGAAGATAGCGAAGAACTGTATCATCTTCTGGCCGACCACATGAAAGATCTGGTGTGGCTTCTGGATCTGAATTTGAATATCAAGTACATCAGTCCCTCCGTGGAAAAGTTAACAGGATACAATTTAAACGAAATCCAAAATATTACGCTCGAAAAGCTTCTGTCGAAAACATCTTTTGATAAAGCAAAGAAATTCTTTTCCGCAGAGATGACGAAGGCGCTCGCCGCACCTGACGATTATGTTTTAAAGCGATCCCTGGAACTTGAATTGAACTGCAGAGATGGCTGCATGATATGGACAGAGAACACCTTCAGCTTTATCAGGGACGAACACAGGAAACCGGTTTCCATTCTCTGCGAGGGCAGGGATATCACTGATCGCAGGCGGGCGGAAAAGGCGCTGCGGGAGAGTGAGGCGTGGCACCGGCGAAGCGAAGAGCGTTACCGGAATATCCTCGACAATATGGAGGAAGCCTATTACGAGGTTGACCTGAAAGGGGACTTGACCTTTTTCAATGCTACCGCAGTGACCAATCTCGGTTATTCCAATGATGAGATGATGGGCATGAACTTCCGCAAATACGTGGACAAGGAGAACGAACAGAAAGTGTTCGAAGCTTTTCACAGGGTTTTTGTAACCGGAGAGTTTTCCAAGGGCGTCGATTGGGAGCTGATCAGCAAAAACGGCGAGAAGAAACCAATAGAGAGCTCCATATCCCTGATGAAGGATGTAGACGGCAACCCTGTTGGTTTCAGAGGAATCATCCGGGACATTACGGAGCGCAAGAGGGCGGAGGAGGCACTGCGGGAAAGTGAGCGGAAGTTCCGAAGCCTTACCGAAACCGCCCAGGATATTATTCTAACCATCGATATGAAAGGGATCATCACCTATGCCAACCCTGCGGCTGCATCCATGGCCGGCAGAAATGATCTTGTCGGAAAGGTCTTGAGGGATTTCATTTCTCCTGAGGTTGTCAATCAGCACCTGGAAATGCTTGATAAACACCGCAGAGGATTCACCGGGACCATGTCTTATGAATCGCAAATTTCCGCCCGGGATCATGACGGCCTGATTTACTTTGACGTGAAGTCAACCACTCTTTTCTATCACGGCAAACCGTCCGGAGTGCTGATTATTGCCCGGGACTCGACTGAACGCAAACGGACAGAGGAGCAAATCCGGCTGCTGGCTATTGTCGATACACTCACTGGACTGTTTAACAGGAGAGGTTTTATAACCCTGGCCGAACAACAGCTGAAAACGGCCTATCGAACCGAAAAAAAACAGCTGCTTTTTTTTATTGATCTCGACGGGCTCAAAATGATTAATGACACCTATGGTCATGACGAAGGCGATCATGCACTGCAAAAAACAGCCATGATTCTTAAGCAAACCTTCAGGGAGTCTGATATTATCGGCCGTCTGGGTGGAGACGAATTTGCCGTTTTAGTTGTTGATGATGACGAACTGCAAAAAAATATATTAAAACGTTTGAAAGAAAGGATCAAAGAAGAAAGCACCGTTTCAGATGTTTCGTATAAAATTTCCATGAGTATCGGTGTTGCCGAATATGATCCATCCAGGCCCTGTAAGGTTGAGGAGTTGATGCTCGAGGCGGACCGGTTGATGTATATTCAGAAGAAAGAGAAAAAACAGGCAGGGGGATATCACATGTGAATGTTTATTTTTTACGACATGAGACTCAACATTAGCCGGAAATGAAATTCACCTGTTTTTCGATTTCATCGGGGGATAAATTGACAAACTCCACACCTGCCATATAAGACTCATCCGCGAAGATGGTTTTAATCCATCTTACTTTTCCTATAGCCGTTATCTTGTTGCATAGATCTTTGAATGTGAAATCGATTTTGAGGAGAGAATCAACCGGTAAATAATAATTGACCTGAATTTTCGTACCAAGCACGGAGACATCTTTGCTCTGGCCCAGCACAACTTTCCCTTTGGAATTTGTTTCCCCATTGGAAACGATCGTAATGGTCACCTGGTTATTTTTTTTCAGTCTTTCGATCCTTCTTTTTTCGTCCATAAAAACTTATTCCCGTTGTTTATTCTTTAGAATTCCATATTCAAAGTTCTGCAAGCAAGCGGTTTCTTTACCTAGACCTTTTTGGACTTCCTGACGACTTTCCCCGTTCCTGTAGCGAACAGGTTGGAGAGTTCCTTCTCTTCAATCCAATATCTCCTGCCGACTTTTACGGCTTTCAGTTTTCCCGACCGGACATAGCCCCTGACGGTAAATTTACCAACCCCGATCTTTTCTGCAATACCGTCGATATCATAATAGGTTTTGCCTTCGATCTGTAGTGTAGCCATGATAAACTCCTCCACCGTTCTTCAATTTTTTAAATGGCGGTATCTGTGGTTGTGACAGATGACTTTATGTTAACACGGCAGATTGTTTACCGGTTCACCATAAGTCCAGCATGGCTTGACATCCATACTGACAACTCTTTCATTTCCCTTGTGGTATTCCACCTCGAGTGCGACAAAACAGGGATCGTCTTCATCGGCCGCGATACTGAAATCAACCTTAAACGGTTCATCCGGGTACATTCGACTGATCTTTTTTACTCTGTCATTGAATGCAATGTAAGTTTCTTCAGACTGAAATCTTTTATCCGTTTTTCTTCCGTATCGGGTGATAAAAGAAGTCATGTCCATGTATAACTGAATAACTGTCATCCTGACCAATTCGCTACTGCTCTTCACTCCATTTAATCGCCAGATTTCCATCGAACCCCCCTCTGCTCTCTCCATATTTATTGTTATATTCCCTTTCCGCTTGCGCTAATCTTTTTCTGGCTACATCCAGGTTGCTTTTCCATTCCCTGATCATTTTCCGGTTGATTTCCGCCAGGTCGATGTCCCTTTTTGTAGGGCAGGAATACCTACTGTAAAACTGATCTATCGCCTCATAAACCCTGATGACCTTTTCGATGTACCGGATGTTGACTTCCCGATCGCTGATTAAAGACTTCTGAATTTCCTTGCTGTCTTTAAGCTGAATAAAGAGCATGATCACCTCCCGCAGAATTGATTGAAAATGTTTCTCGAATCTTATGACGATTTTGGCCCTGTTTCAGGTCTCATCGAATATTCCGCTCTGAATGAGGGGGAGGCTTTGTTTGTCCCGGTGTAACCGTCTTGCCCACCCATATTGTATTTGATAGCCGGCTGCGGTATGATTCAGCAGCTGGCGGATAGTGTCGGCAGAGTTCTTTGAAAATTTAAAGGGATAAAGGTACGATCAGTTGTCAGTCGGGATATTTTTCAGTTGCGATTTTTATTGCCGGCTAACGTGTCTGCGGCTTCCACTGATCGGGCAGCAGTTCTCTGAGGCGATTGACCGGATGCCCCATGATCCGGCGGAGCATGTCATTGAGGTATTCCCAGGGATTGACGTCGCAGTTTTTGCAGGATTGGATCAGACTCATGTAGAGCGCCGCCGCGTGC
>MWDG01000001.1 GCA_002070455.1 Deltaproteobacteria bacterium ADurb.Bin151 | reverse complement strand
TAATTTCTCAAGAACGTCAAAATCAATTTTCACTTTCGCGACGGTTCCGTCGGCCAGAGGAATGCCGCCGTGCGTGGTCCCTGTCTGCACACTGATCTTGCTGATGCCTTTCAACGCGTCGCCCCGCTTCTTGAGTTCTTCCAAATAGCCGTCCATGTATGCCTGTAATTCTTCGATGGTGCTGTTCTTGCCGCCGACTTCGCCGATCTCGCCGCCTACGGATATGGTAATCCCCTGCGGCTCCAAATCGCGAATCATCGTCGTCAATTCAGCCGCCAGCGAAAAATTATTCCTCTGCTGATCTTTGATGGTAGGTTGCGACAGATCAACCAGCGTGGACGTGTCAATGTCGATATTGTAAAAACCGGCTTCGATCGCTTCCCAGATCAGATTTTTGACTCCCTGGATTTCCTTTTCGGCATCCGCCGCAAATTTCTTGGCATTGATCTGGAAATGATCCCCCTGGATAAAGATCGGGCCACGCCATCCGGACTTGACTGCTGCGGCGGTAACCGCACAAGTATATTCAAATGGCCTTTGACTCGTATAGTCAATTTCCGAGCGTGCGATTTCAAAGAGAACCGGCCCCACTTTTCCTTTCATCGCGGCACGGAATACCGCCTGCGCGGTATCGTAGGTAATCCCGCGGAGATTGATTGCCGGAACCGTAAAACCACTGACTTCCTTTCGGCCCATCGCTTCGTAGAGAACCTGAATCGATGAAGACAGGATGCCCAGTGCGGCGGCTCCACGGCGAATGAGAAATCCCGCGGCTTCCTTTGTTGCCGGATCGGGGCTGAACACAACCGTATTAATTAAATCATCGATCAATTTACTCTGAAATCTGCCTTCGTCTAAAACGCGGACGTCATCCTCCTCAATGGCAAGGATCGATTCACATCCCTTTTTCAGTTGATCTTTGTTTTCGTAAATCATGGCTGCTCCTTATGATCTTAAATTAATTCGAGAGAAATTGTTCCGCCATGGTCACTTCCTTTGCGGAACCGATGTAAATCGGCGAACGTTGATTGACCGAGGTCACCTTCACGGATAAAATATCCTGTTTACCGTCTGTGGCCTTACCGCCGGCCTGCTCCATAATGAAGGCCATCGGCTGAAGCTCAAACAACAGTCTGAGTTTGCCTTGAGGCGATTTCTTCAGCGCCGGGTAGGTGAACAATCCTCCCCGCTTAATCAGAACCTGATTAATATCGGGAACAAACCCGCCGCTGTATCGGAGTTTGTAGCCGTCCTGTTCCAGCTTTTCAATAAATTTTAAATGTTCGTCCGTCCAGTCTTTACGCAGCCCTCCCGGTGAGAAGATGGATCCTTTTTCTTTGAGCTGTATTTTTTCCTCAGAAAGAACGTATTCCCCCTCCCGATCCAAAACAAACTCGTGCGCACCTTTGCCTGCCGAATAAATCATCGTGATCAGCGGACCGTAAGTGATGTAAAGCGCGGCGACCATCGAATTCCTTCCACAATCAAAAATGGATTTCTGGTGGATGCCGATAATCGTGCCGATGGCCAGATTGGTGTCCACAAGCGATGAGCCGTCCAGAGGATCTGCCGTGACAATATATTTTTCCTGCCCGTTACCGATGGCAACGATGTCTTCCAGCTCTTCGGAAGCGTAGTGGCTGACAAATCCGGAATGATGCAATTTATTTTTGAGAATGTCATCTGTTACACGATCCAGGGCCAGTTGTTCCTCGCCGTAAATGTTTTTGAAACCGGCCAGTTTGCGATTGGATTCATGGATTTTGGCGGAGATATACTTGCCAACCACGGCAATCTGCCAGATCAGACGGCGCAATTCCACTTCGACGCCAGCCATCCACATGTGTCGCCTCAAATCAACGATGTTTTTTGTGTAATCATTTATTCCTTCGCCCATAGATGCTCCTTTTTCATTGCCCCTGCCCGCGAGGATTTTCCCGGAAAACACTCCGGACCCATCAGCGGGCAGGGTTTTGCCGTTTCCCGGACAAAGCTTCATATCCGGTGTCTTCAAACCGGTTTATGTTCGTAGCCCCGGCACATCAGCGCTTGGGCATGCGGGAAAAAATCCTGCCGCCGGCAAAGCGCGACGTACCCTGATCCTCATCGCCCCGCATGGTCATGTCCATGACCATCAGCGCAGGCAAGGGGATGGCGGCATACTAAGCCTGTCGGTCATTTTCCATGGCATCGTTGCTACTTTCTGTTGTCACGACACCACAACCTGTATACTTCAACAAATCCTTCCGGTTACACTCAAAAGCATTTGCCGATAATCACTGTAAATGAACACGCCCTGCAAGAGCAGGCAGAATCACGGCCGGAAACAATCGCCCAACAAATGATTAAAATATCCTTTAATTTCTTGTACATATTCAAGACTGAACAACGGGACCTGATTTTCCTCTGCACCTGAAACGCCCACTGAATAATAAACCAAATATCCAAGACCTTTACAAGCAAATATTTAAGAAAATTCCCTTCCCGCGAATGGCTGTATCCCGCAAAAGAGATTGGAAAAATTTTACAGAATTTGATTTTTTCGAATTGTTAAAGGGCTCCCGGATAGATTAATGGAATTATCACCGTATTTTTTACCAATGTTAATTTGAATCATGTCTCATTTTCCCCAGGTCAGGGAAAAATATTTTTTCGCCCTCTACCCGAAAACCGAGCACATCAATGTGCAGCAACCGCATTGAATTTACATATTGTTCAGACCTGTCCTCCGGCAACAGCAGAATGACGGAAGGATGATCCTCCTGAACGGCTTTTTGTAAAAGCAGTTTTGCTGCCGCCACCATCACCGCTTTCTCATGTGTGTCAACACAAACGGCGATCAGATGAGACACGCCGTCTGAAGCCGGCTTAGTCACGAATAACTCCATATTTTCGTCATTTCCGACCTTGAACTTCCACCGGTGAAGCTGCGCGGCCAGCTGACTGACAATCAAATCATGGTCACAGGCATCGGCAATGTTATCCGGAGGCAATGAGGGCAGACTTCCAACAAGCTCCTCATGAAAAGCCGCCTCTGAAAAATTAAGGGACGTTTGGGAAGAAAACGATGCCGCCGATTTAAGTTTTTCAATCTTCCTGACAAACTGGGCTGCCTGCAGGGCAAAACGGGGGCTCTGCAGAGCACCGATCACCGCAACTTCCGCCAGTGAATCGCCGTCTTCCATCCAGGCCCAGTTTCCCCGATAGTTTTCTTCAAAAAGAGTTTTTCCTATTCCTTTTTTTCCGCCGCCGATTTTACCACGATGTATCACATAGATACGGTTCCAGGCGTCCCGGGCAAAAGCCCCACCTGTTTTCCGGTCGATTCCCGTAAGGGGAAAATTGATTTCTGCTGTTATCGGTAGATGGCCGGATGCCTGTGGTTTGCCCAATCCAAACGCATTCCAGTAACGGATATTTTTTGCCGAATGGGAATATATCCAGATGCCTAGTTTTTTAGACCAGGAAACCTTTGCGCTGAAACTCGCTCCCTGGTGTCCCAGCTTTACCCTGATCTTTTCGTCCGCATACGGGCGGAAAGCAGCTGCAAACTGCCGTGCATATCTGGCAATCAGTTTCTCATCTTCAATAACTTTAAGCATCCCCGCATCCTTAGCCTGTCCCCTTGTAGCCTTGCTCCTTGCCTTTGGCCTTTTGCCTTTAGCCTGTCTTTACACTAATCCAGCCGTTTTTTGAAGCGGGCAATTGCTCCCGAAAAAACAATCCCTCCCAGAATCGCAAGGAAAAGATACTGTGGCCAAAGAACATCAAAACCAACACCCTTGAGAAAAATCCCTCTTAAGATCACGAGAAAATACCTCAATGGATTGAGGTAGGTAAACCATTGAACGACTTCAGGCATATTGGCGATTGGAAAAACAAATCCGCTGAGCATGAAGAACGGCAGAATGAAAAAGAACGTCGTCATCATCGCCTGCTGCTGCGTTTTTGAAATTGTGGAGATAAAAAGGCCAATGCCCAGCGTGCTCAACAGGAATAGACAGGCGGCAAAAAACAGCAGCGGGATGCTTCCCACCAGAGGTATTTCAAACCAGTAAATAGCGACAACAATGACCACCATCAGCTGGAGGATCGAAATGATGGCGTAGGGAATCGTTTTCCCTAATATTAATTCGTAAGATTTCAATGGAGTGACAATAATCTGTTCCATGGTACCCGCTTCTTTTTCACGAATAATGGCAATGGATGTCAGAAGCAGGGATATCAGCATGATGACAAAAGCGACAATCCCCGGCACAAAGAAATGCTGACTCTCCAGATTCGGATTATACCATGTGCGGATACGCATATCGATTCTGCCGTACTTCATCTGCTGAGGATAAAGTTCCCGGAGCATTCCCCGGTTGAATTGATCCAGCACCGACGTCGTATAGGCCATGCGCAGCGATGCCATATTGCTCATGGAGCCGTCAGCAACAATCTGAATGGGGGCCGTCTGTCCCCTGTGGATGACCGGCGCGAGGTCCCGGGGGATTTTCATCCCCATATCCACGCTTCCCCGAAGCAGCAGGTCTTCAAACTTATTTTCATCATTCAGGAAATGGGTGATTGAAAAAATGCGACTGCCTTCAAAAGCATCCATGAGCTTACGGCTTTCCAGTGTGTGTGAATAATCAACAACAGCCACGCGGATTGTCCGGATATCATAATTTACGACATATCCGAAAACCAGCATCTGAATGATTGGCGCCACGAAAAGAACCGCACGGTTGCGCTTATCGCGCAGCAGCTGAATAAATTCCTTGCGGACCAATTCCCTGATCCTGGACCAGTTCATAAACCTTCCTTTTTCAGCAAGACATAATTCAGTCCCGTCATGACGACGCACATAACGCCCAACACAATCATGTTCGGCCCCAGATAGGCAAGACCGGTGTCCCGCAGATAGAGGCCGACCAGGATGTCGATATAGTATCTTGCGGGCACAACATATGTTACCCATTGCAGCACCTGCGGCATATTGATGATCGGAAAAACAAAATTAGACAAAAGCAAAGACGGCAGATAGGTAAGCATAATGGCGGCTTGATTGGCCATCAACTGCGATTTGGTAACGGACGAAATAAACAACCCCAGAGACAGCGCGCATAGCAGATACAGGGATGTAGCAATGAGCATCAGCCAGAAATTTCCCTTGAGGACAATCCCGAAAAGAAGCTGCCCCAGAAGCATGGCAATCAGCACATCAGACAAACCAATGAAAAAATACGGGATGGATTTGCCAAGGAGAAATTCACCGGCATGAATCGGCAAAGATTTAATTGTCTCCATTGTGCCATCCTCATATTCCCTCGCGATCACAAGGGACGTCAGCATGGCACCGACAATCATGATAATGATGGCAATAATCCCCGGAATGATAAAATTGCGGCTTTCCAGATCTTCGTTGAACCAGACACGGATCCGGCCTTCAACAGGTGTCTTGATGGTTGCCTGACCCTGGCGGTTGAGAAAAGAAAGGAGCAGTTTTGAATTATATAATTCGGTGAAAGCCGTCATATATCCCCGCACGGCCCCGGCAAAGATCGGATCGCTGCCGTCAATAATAATCTGCATCTGCGCCTCCCGATCCGCTCTCACGTTTTTCATGAAATCGGGGGGGATATGAATGGCTACAGAAGCCCTGTCATGGTCAATATAATCTGCAACCTGCCTTGATGAATCGAGACCTGCCACCACGTCAAAGTAGGGAGAAGCATCCAGCTTCCTGGTGAAATCACGGCTTTGCCATGTCTTGTCATTGTCAATCACAACCGTTTTGATATGATCGACATCCAGACTCAGCGCATAACCGAAAAGGATGATCAGAATCAGTGGAATGGCAAACGCCAGATACAGACTGCGGTAATCCCGGATCAGGTGGTAAAACTCTTTCTGGACAATGGCTTTCAATCGTAAGGGATTCAATCCGGTATCCTTTTCATCAGCGATACAAAAGCATCGTTCAAATCCGCATCAGGCTTGCCCGGGCAGGCCTCGGCGATAATCTCTGAAGGCGAACCTGACGCCACTATGCTGCCTGCATTGATCATGACAATACGCTCACAAAAAAGGGCTTCGTCCATGTAATGCGTGGTGACAAAGACCGTAACGCCGTCTGCCGCGAGTCGCCTGATAAAATTCCAGAAGTGCTGTCGCGTGATGGGATCAACGCCGGACGTGGGTTCGTCCAGAAAAAGTATCTGTGGCCGATGCAGTAGCGCACAGCCCAGCGCCAGCCGCTGACGCCAGCCCGGCGGCAATTCCCGCGTGAGGCGATTACGAACATCCTGCAGGCGCGTCATATTCAATATCCAGTCGATGCGCTGGGGCCATTGGCTTTGCGGAACACTGTATATCCCGAGATAAAAACGCACATTTTCGGATGGCGTCAGGTCTTCATACAGGGAAAATTTCTGCGACATATAGCCGATGGCCTGCTTGATTTCTTCAGGCTGCCGGATCATATCATAGCCGGCAACCATGCCATTGCCGGATGTAGGGGTAATAATGCCGCACAGCATGCGTATGGTGGTGGATTTTCCTGAACCGTTTGAACCCAAAAAACCGAAGATTTCACCTTTTTTGACGGAGAATGTAATTTTATTGACCGCGACAAATCTGCCGAATTTTTTTTCCAGTTGAGAAACCGAAATGGATTCAGAGGGAGAAAGCATCATTAACAAGCTCCTTGTCCACGTCGGTGATCCGCGCAATGATGGCTGCTTCCAGCGTCGGGTGAGTTCCACGCATCGCATCGGGGGAGTTTTCCTCCAGAACGATACCGGAGTGCATCAGAGCCAGACGGTCGCATTTTTCGCCTTCGTCCAGATAG
The DNA here is from genome assembly GCA_002070455.1 of Deltaproteobacteria bacterium ADurb.Bin151. Lineage (GTDB taxonomy): Bacteria > Desulfobacterota > Syntrophia > Syntrophales > Smithellaceae > UBA8904. Next base: position 81,008 of record MWDG01000001.1, on the reverse strand, counting down.
GCGGTTGAAACAATGAGCGTCATCCCCTCCTGTTTCATGCTGTCCAGAATATCCCAGAACTCACGCCGGGAGACCGGATCAACGCCATTGGTCGGCTCATCCAGAATCAGCAGCCGCGGTTCATGAACCAGAACACAGGCCAGGCCCAGTTTCTGTTTCATGCCGCCGGAAAGATCGCCAGCCAGTCTATCCGTAAAAGGCAGAAGGTTGGAAAAACCAAGGTACTTTTCCATGCGATGTTTCCTGTCGGAACGAGGAATGCCGAAAACGTCCATAAAAAAATTCATATTTTCTTCCACGGTCAGATCCTGGTAAAGACCAAATCGCTGGGGCATGTAACCGATAATGTGCTTTATTTTCTGCCTGCCGGATACTGAGGACAAACCGTCTATCATAATTTCGCCCTTTGACGGCTTCATCATCCCGGCAATTAAACGAAGAACAGTGGATTTTCCGGCCCCATCGGATCCAACCAGCCCGAAAATGCTTTTGCCCGGCACGTAAAATGAAATATCACGGACCGCTTCAACGAGATTGAAAGCGTGTGAAAGGTTCCTGACTTCCACCAGCGGCCGCCGGATTCCGGACAAGTCAACCATCGTGCCTCCTGCTACTCGTGTATGCGTGCATCCGCAGGCATGCCTGCCTTGAGATCATAATCCGGATTGGGGATGGACACTTTTACAAGGTAAACCAGCTTGACTCTTTCTTTTTGCGTCTGGATAACTTTGGGCGTGAACTCCCCTTCCGGTGATACAAAGGAGACCGTTCCATGATACACCTTGCCTGGAAATGTATCGACTCTCACTTCAACTTTTTGCCCGGGCTTCACTTTACCGATCGCAGTTTCCTCCACAAATATTTTCAGATCCACCCGATGAAGATCGGAGATCGTGATCACTTCCCTCCCGACATTGACGGTTTCCCCCGGTTCGATATTGCGGCTGGTCACCACGCCATCGAGCGGGGATTTCAGCCTCGTATACCCCAACTGGACAGCGGCCTGGTCAAGAGATGCCCTGGCCACATCAACCTGAGCCGATGCCGTGGCAATGTCACCCCTGGCAGCTTCAATCCTGTCTAGGTTTCCCCTGGCCAGCCTGAGAAGCGATTCGCTTTCCGCAACCCGTGATTTCGCGACGTCATATTGCAGTTTCAGTGTGTCGCGTTCTTTTTCCGAAACCACCTCTTTGCGGAACAATTCCTCAAAGCGCCGGTAATTTTTTGCAGCATCCGCCATGGAATCTCTGGTGCTCTTCAAAGCAGCCTCCGCACGGGAGACTTCCGCAGGCAGTGTTTTCTTGCTGATTTCAAGAGCCGTTATTGCCTGCTGCTTTGCTTTTTGCGCTCGATCCAGATTAGCCCTGGCCTGCTCATAGCGAGCCGCATATTCCGACCTGTCAAGCTCTGCGATCATCTGGCCTTTTTTAACACTCTGACCTTCCTCAACGTTCACCGTCGAAATCCGTCCCGGAACCTGAAAAGACAACCTGGCCTGCGTCGCTTCGATCGTGCCCGAATAAAATAATTCCCCGGTCTTCTTATTGTTCTGACCAATATAAACAAGCAGACCCACACTGACAAAAAGCAGTACGAAAACACCAATAATGATTCTCTTTTTCACCGGCTTCACTCCAGATCAAAATTCTTTCGTTCAATGACGCTTTAAAATGCTTTCCCGCCGGGAACAATCATTTTAAAGGAATATCCCGGTCATTTTTTGATCGCTTTCAGGACAAGCTGCCCTACTTCGTCTCCAAGATCCCCCTTCAGTTTTTTATCACGGGATTTGAGCGCGGCGGGCAGCCACAGCTGTTTCTCCTTGATGGGGGCACCCTTTTTATAAAAAAGAATCGTCCCCATGATCATCATGTGAATCAGAAAGGGAGGAGTCTCAACGAATATTCCCCTCCGGATCCCGTCTTCCATAATACCCAGCAGAATCGTCACGACCGACGCCATATCTTCAGCAACAACACGGGGCAAATGCGCTCCGCCTGAAGCCATCTCCCGCATCATAATCGGTGGAAGTTCAGGATTTTCGTCTACAGCGGAGGCAATACAGTTAACGTATATTTTTAGTTTATCTTCAGGATGATCGGCTTTCGCCACAGAATCAGCGATGTCCTGTGCAACGTTGCCCAGAACCTGATGGATGACATTGGCGTAAAGCGTGTCCTTGTCGCCGATCTGATAGTAAAGCGTAGCTTTATTCACGCCGGCCTGCGCAGCAATTTCATCCACATGGGTGCCATTATAGCCGTTTTCGGCAAACACCTTTCTTGCCGCAACAAGAATCTTCCCGGCCGTCTTTCCCGGCTCCCTGAAATCCATTTGCTTTTTTATGAAAGACGGTTTCCGTTTTCTTTGATCCATGGCCCTTTCTCCGAAGCAAAGCATTTGCCATACAAACCGTTCCCTGTAACAGGCGTCATAAATTTGCCGACAGGAGTTTATCGCTGGAATCAACGCCGTACCGACAATACCGTATTAACCATCTGATTCAACCAAAAGGTTTAACCAAATGGTTAACTGTTTACCCGTAAAAGTCAAGTGGATTTTAACAAAAGGGAGAATTGACCGGTAAGCCTTTTTCATCAATCAAGCTACCTTTCTTTCTCCACCTGAATAAAAGGCACCGTGCCGCCGGTTACGTTAGGCAGTTTTCCGTCCCATTTTTCAATGGCCTTGATTTGTGCCTCGATTTGACGAAGCTGGATAAGCTCCGGTGAAATGACCTGACGCTGCAGACGCAGCGCTTCTGCTTCGGCCCTTGCGGACGCGATTTTCTGCTCAGCTTCGACCTTGATTCTTTCTAGGTCACGTTTGGCACGCAGCGCATTCTGCTCCGCAGTCTGCTTTGATTCAATGGCTTTGTTGAATTCCTGAGAAAATTCAAAATCGGTAATGGAAAGTTCCACAACAACAACACCAAATACATGCAGCCGGTCTCTCAGGTAATTGCGAACTTCGGTTTTCAGCGTTTCTCTTTTGGAAATCAATTCTTCCGCTGTGTAGCGGGCTGCCGCCGCTTTGAAGCTCTCTTTCACAGCCGGATCAATCACCCGTTCATTGTAATTCAGGCCGATGTTTGAATACATGGAGCCTGCTTTCGATGGTTCGAGGTTATAGTTAAGAACCATCGTGGTCTGAACGACCTGTAAATCCCGGCTGGCTGCTTCTGTTTTAGTTGTGGTTTTCTGGACGCGTACAGACATATATACGACTTCCTCCGCCAGCGGAATCTTGAAATGAGGCCCCGGATCAACCACACGGTTGACCTCACCAAAGCGCAAGACAACGCCGCGATCGCCCGCATCCACACCGAAATACGTCGCTAGAATCAACATGAAAATCACGACTCCTGCAATCCCGATCAGCATCACTTTTCCGGGTATTTTCTGCCCATTCATTATTGCACCTCCCCTTTCGTTATTCATCATTGTTTATACATTAAGAACAGAAATATCACCATGAAAACCGTTTGCACTAATTCTTTGACCAAACCGGCAGGCCGTGTTAAGAGTTTGGCAAATACTACGGATTGGGGTAAATATGTTGAATTTTCTGCCTGGTTGGCTTGTAGGCTCTATCGCGATGTTCCTGTTGTCTTTAAATATCATATTCTGGGCATCGATTCTTTTTGTGGTTTCTTTCCTAAAATTCCTGTTGCCTTTTCGGTCTGCTACCCGTTTTTTTGATAAAATCCTCTGGTGGATTGCGGAACAATGGATTGAAGGCAATGTCCTGTGGATGAAGCTGACGCAAAAGACAAACTGGGATGTTCAGGGGTTGGACAACTTAAATTACCAGGGCTGGTACCTGGTGGTCAGCAATCATCAGTCCTGGTCGGATATCCTGATCCTGCAGAAAATGTTTAACCAACGTATCCCTTTTTTGAAATTCTTCCTCAAACGTGAACTGATCTGGGTGCCGATTATGGGATTGGTTTGGTGGGCATTGGATTTTCCTTTTCTACGCCGCCACAGTGCGGAATACCTGAAAGAACATCCTGAACAAAAGGGAAAGGATTATGAGACCACCCGAAAAGCATGCATGAAGTTTTCGCTTGTGCCGACAAGCGTGATGAACTTTCTTGAAGGAACGCGGTTCACGAAGGCAAAGCACGACAAGCAGAAGTCCCCCCATCAATACCTTTTAAAGGCCAAAGCCGGCGGTATTGCGCTGGCGCTGAACGTACTGGGCGAAAAATTTCATTCTCTGTTGGATGTCACGATTGTCTACCCCGATGGGATTCCGACGTTTTGGGATTTTTTATGCGGGAAAGTAAAAAAAGTTATTTTCCGCGTTTCTAATGTAGAAATCCCGTCACATTTTCTGGAGGGCGATTACGAAGGCGACAAGGAATTCCAGGCCGTCTTCCAGCAGTGGGTACAGGAATTGTGGAAGGAGAAAGATCAGCAAATTGCTGCATTGCTTGGGGCAGCCAGAGCACAATAGCACCCTGGCTTCCCGTAAGTTTGAGATCATCCCTAGACCGCTTGTTGAACGCGGGGGGAACAGAAAATGCTGTGAGCATCTTTGAATGAACGTTGTTGCGGCTTTCTGGTTGACAGTGTCCTGGACGGGAAAAGTTTTCTGCCGTTACCACGTCTCGTCAGTTGACCCGCGCGCTTTCCCATGGATTCACACACCGATGGGCTGATGGTCAAACCATCAACCTTCTGATACTGCCATTTATCCCCCAGCAATTTCTTGAGGGATCGCAACAGTTCGGCGTCCTGTCCGGTAATAAAGGTAAAGGCATCGCCGGTCTTCGTGGCACGCCCCGTTCTGCCGATCCGATGTGTATAGGCATCTGCAGTGGATGGCATATCATAATTAATGACATGGGAAATACGGGATACGTCAATGCCGCGGGCGGCGATATCCGTGGCCACCATCACTTCATAGCGGCCGTTACGAAAACCGTCGAGGGACTGTTTACGTTTCTGTTGCGTAAGATTGCCATGTAGAGAGGTCGCGTGATGTCCACCTCTGATTAGCTGATCGGCCAGACTTTTGGCCCGTGATTTTGTCCGGGTAAAAACCAGAACCGATTGAGTATCTGTCTTTTTAAGAATATCATTGAGCAAGGCTGTTTTCTGCTCCGTCTGAACCGGATAGAACTTGTGGGAGACCGTCATGACCGGAGCGGAGTTTCCTATTTGAATATTTACAGGATCATTGAGCAGATCATTGGCCAGGCTGCGAATCTCATCCGGCATCGTGGCAGAAAAAAGCAATGTCTGGCGATGTGCCGGCAGATGCCTGACAATTTTGCGGACCTCAGGCAGAAAACCCATGTCAAACATGTGATCCGCCTCGTCAAGAACCAACACTTCAACAGAAGACATGTCGATCGTACCGCGGCTGATATGGTCGAGCAGACGACCGGGACATGCCGAAACAATATCAACACGTGAACGCAGTTTGTTGATCTGATTCACTATGCTGACCCCGCCGTAGATGCTTGCACTGGAAAGCTTTGTTTTTCGCCCCAACTGCATAATCGCTTCATGGGTTTGTTCGCTTAATTCACGCGTCGGTGCAATAATCAGAGCACGAATCCTGCCGCGTTGCCCCTGCATCAGGCGCTGTAAAATCGGCAGCACAAAAGCGGCTGTTTTCCCCGTCCCCGTCTCGGCCAGCCCCAGCACGTCCCGTCCATCCATAATGTGCGCCATGGACTGGTCTTGAACAGGGGTCGGCTTTTTGTAACCGGCTGCCGTCACACCGGCCAGTACTTTTTCATTAAATTGAAACTTTTCAAAACTCATTCTTTATCCTTATCTTATATGTTGCCAGTATCTGTTTGATTTTAAAATCCAATGCAAACCGCAATAAGACTGGCAAAGGCAGGTCTCTGCATACGCTTCTCCGGCGTCCGAAAGACAGGCCTCTAATACGGCTTTTCATCTGAATTTTCTTATGATTAGCGGGATTATCCTTAACAAATTTCTGATTAAGAAAGGTGGGAAGGTCAATGTTTATCGCTATTCTGTTTATTCTTTACAGTCAATGCCGATAAATAGCAAGCAATATCTTTACGTCATCTACCGCTGAAATATTGCGTCACCAGAGCAAACATCAGAATCGATGCCGCAGATCAGCTTTATCACTTTTACAGTTGGAACTTTATAAAAAAGGGCAGTTGATTATGGTCAACTGCCCTGGAAAATTCGCGGCGCCCTTAAGGCTTGCTGAAATCAACCGGCACAACGGCCAGCCTGTGGACCCCGGAAAGGTCTCTGGTAAAAATGATCATGAAAGGCGTTTGTCCCTTGGGGGGAACAATGTCTTCCGATTTTTTCCCGGCAGCCAGTTCGGAAACCAACCCGGCCTCATCCAGACTTTCCAGTTTTACATCAGGAAGGATATTCCCGCCCAAAGATTCCCTGGTGGCGATGACATCGCCATTGGCGTTATAAAGATTTGCCACAACTTTAATTTTTGAAACCGGGTGGGATGCAACGTTTTCAGCAACGCCTTCAATCACCCTGACGCTTTTCCCCAATGCATTATTATAAACCAGTCTCTGACGGACATTGATAAGTTTTACCTCTTTTACAGGAGAAACCGATCCACTGATGCTGATCTTAAAGAAACTTCCGAAATCAGGCAAAGGCAATTTTGGAGCAAGCAGGAAATATCCACCGGCCAATGATAAAATCAGCAGGATGATTACAACCCAGATCCATTTACCCTTGCCGCCGCCTTTCTTTTCAGGCTCGAAATCATAAGGACTGGTTGTACTATCCTTCTTAACGTCCGCACCACTTTCCACGGATGGTTTTTTCTCTTCAGGCGGTGAGGAGGGAGTTGTCTCTGCCATGAAAGGAGTCTCCGCTTTCGTTGTTCCGTCAAACCTTGTCATGGTTTTTAAACTTTCCAGCGGTTTAACACTTTTGGCAGAAGTCACCCTCGGCATGAAATCCGTCTTTTTATCCTTGTCGAATGAGATGGTTGAAGACGCCTTCTCCTCAAACACGTCTTTCCTGCCGGTGCCTGCACTTTTTAACGGCACAGCATCATCCGTTCCGGGAATGAATGCATTGATGCTCTGGGGATGCGGTTTATCCTTTCCGGCAGTCGGCCTGAAAAGATCTTCAGGCATTATGCCCGGTTTTTCAATCGTTAAACCGGCCGCCTCCCGATCAGAGTCCGTCAACACGGATTTATTCTCTAACACAGATGGAGAAGAGGATTCTTTCGTCTGGACGGTTTCTTTAACGGGAACGGAAGGTGATGCCTGATCTTTGGCAATCGTAGACAAAAAAGAATCCAGCTCCCGCTTCTCTCTTAATAAATCATTCAAATCAATTTTATTGTCCATTCAAACGTCCTTCTTTTCGCTTCGACAGGGAGATTATGGTCTTTTTTTCTGAAAAGAACTATCTTTCTTTTCAGCCTTGTTTTTTTCTTTTTCTTCCGGTTTGTGATGTTTCTCCTGCGCAGGAATACGGATGATATCATTGCAGACACGACAAATAAAAATCATCGCTGAACCTTTTATTTCGTCAGCTTCAATGACATATCTTTCACCACATTCCTCACAAAAAACAATCATGACCAGATTACCCGCCGTACCTTCCGGCTAAAAAATATTAACTTCGTTTCTCAATATTAACAAGTATTTAATTAGCACCTGTCCTTTTAATGGTCCATATGAACTTCTTTGTTCACTACGCTTTTTTCAGCAAACGGATTTCTTCTTTCAAAACATCCAATTCAGATTGGAACATGTTTTTAATCTCTTCCAGCGCGCAGGACAAAGCTTCCCGGGTAGGCTGATCGTTTATGGCTTCGATTAAACCTTCCATCTTTTTACTGTACCCCAAAGGCAGGCTGGCTGCCATTGGTACCGGTTCAGGTACGACGGCTATTTCAGGTTCTTTAATGGCTTTTTCGGGTTCAACTTCCGGCTCCGATTGGACTACCTGCGGAAGCGATTCCTCAACAAAAGCAGCACCAGCAAGGATTGGGGCTTCTGAAACAGGTTCTTCTTTGACAGGCACAAGACTTTCAATCCGCAGCTCTTCTTTCTCTTCTTTGACAGCCTGTTCTTCCATGAACTCCCGTGGTGCTGCCTCTTCAACAGGTGGAGCAACTGTAACCCCGGGAACGGGTTCTTCCCTGGCAGGCTCAATTTCCACGGGTTTCATTTCTTCTTTTTTCTCCAGAACGGGTTGTTCTTCCGGAAGAGGTTTGATTTCAGAAGGTTTCACCTCTTCTTTTGCGGCTGCCGTAATCTCAGCTTCTTCAGCCTCTTTGGCAACTTCAAAATCATGAAGGTCAGTACTGTCCACCCACGTCCGGTATCTCTTAATATTGTCCAGTAAAATTGTATACTTTTGGGGCTCCGGCATTTTATCCGTCACCATGACATTTTCGAAATGATCATAGACGGACAGCAACAGGTTAATGGAATCCTGACTGGACATTTGTCCTCTGACCCGCACGTATCTCCCAAGAAAACGGATGATTCTCAAGAAACCCTGGACAATGCGATCCCCTGTAAAAGTAAGATATAATTTGTTGATCTCATCTTCCAATTGTTCCAGGATGTGATCGTTGATCTCCCATTCAATCGACAAAATAACACTCTTCATGTCCTTGAGCGGTGAATTGTATATAGATGTTGTTGGCGCAGAAAGATCATCTAAAGCGGAATGAAATTCAGAAGACGGCGCCGCGGAAACATCATCCAGGGGTGAATGAAATTCGGACGGCGGTGGCGGAGCAATCTCTTCCAAAGGTTCAGCAGGCGCAATCTTTTCCTCTAGCCCGACCTTTTCAAATTTATCCACAACTTCAGCCGGTTTTTCAACTTCCCGGGCAGCAAAGGCATCCTTTTTTTCTTCCTCGCCAAATATCGCCGAAAAACGCTTTTCAATTTCAGAAATAAATTGTGATTTATCTGCTGTCTGAATTGGTTCAGGAGAAGGTTCGGGTTCAACTTCCGGTGCTTGGACTTTCTGAGTTTCCGGGGCGTCCTCTTTCATAGCCGGTGCAACATTTTGAACAGTTGCCTGAGAAGGTTTAGAGTCTTTTTCCGTAATCTTGGGGGTGCTTTCAGCAAAGAGACTGTCGAGACGGCTTTCTACTCCTTGAAGAAATGATGACTCTTCGTTGTTTTTCATATTATGGCTCCTGTTTCAGTTGCTTTTCCAAAGACGACATCGTGTCGTAGATTATTTTTTTCAGGGTCAGGATCACATTATCTCCCTCTACGGCACTGGCTTCGAACGAGGGAACTTTCAATTCCGAATTCAGATCATTTTCCAGTGTTTCAACATCCAGAATTTCAATTCCTTCCTTGGCAAGATCTCTTTTATTATATTGGATAACAAGCGGGATATCCCGGATATTTTTATTATACAGTTTAAGATTCTCTTCCAGATTCTTAATGGAAATTATGTTTTTGTTACGACGGTCTGCCGCGGAATCTGCAACAAAGACCACCCCGTCAACTCCTTTTAATACGAGACGTCTTGTCGAGTTATATTTGACCTGTCCGGGGACGGTGTAGAGCTGAATTTTGACATCATAACCGCTGATTTTCCCCATGTCGAACGGAAAGAAATCAAAAAACAACGTGCGGTCACCCTGTGTTTTAACGGTGACCATTTCCGAGTTGATCTGAAGACGACATTTATCGTATATATACTCAAGATTAGTTGTTTTACCGCATCTCCCAGGGCCATAATAAACTATTTTGGCTTGAATAACCTTATCCTTTAAATTTATAAACGCCAAACCTGCACCCCCTGACATCCCCAAACCGACATACAACCCTGTATCTCTTGATTTGAAATTTTGATTATTACAAACCTAACAATTCGACCAACTCTTCTACAACTTTTGACATTTTCAGCCTAAGGAAACCGAGAGAAATCTGGTTATTAAATATATTCACCAGCAGGAGTTCCTCGTTGACCTTGCAAAAATAAATATTCTCTTTTTCGCCTTTATGGAACAAAAGCGAAAATTCATCTTCACCGACAATTTTGGCCATACAGCTCATTGCACCGAAATTGGCGGCGGCAAGCGCGGCCAGTGAATAGAGATCCACCGTCTCGTTGCCGTTATTAATCGATGCGATCACGTTACCGGCAGTATCGATCAACATCACACTCTGAACGCCGGACCCAATAAGATTAGCTGTTAAAATATCATCTATTTTGTCGAGTTGTTTTTGGCCTAAAATCATAAGGTTTGTCCTTCATTCAGAATGTTTTTTAATAAGAAGCCACAAAATATACATTCATTGCCGCTTAAATTGATTTCCCGTCAAGCCCTGCAAAAAACCACTTACAACATGACGGGAACGCATAAAACAAGAAAAATCTCTTATTTAAAACATGATATTATTATATTTATGAAATTTTTTCAAGGATAGAACTTGCTATATCTTTCATTTTTTTTATCAGTTCTTCTGTATCCTTCATCTGGGTCGCTTTATTGAGCGATATCCCCGTCCTGGTAGCAAGTTCCATACGGCCTTTCAGGCCGGCTTGTTCCTGAACAACTTCAAATATGCGAACAAGTTTCTCTCCCATGATCCCTTTTCCCCCTATTTGCCTTAAGAAACAACGGCATCTTCAAAAGCGTTAATGATAGCCGGAAGAACAACATTCAACAGAAGACCAAGTTTTACCTGCTTTTTGTTGACAGTCACCGTCCACTGATAATCTCCAAACGGAATAACCAGGACTGCCATCGTCCCGGCAACATCAACATAATAGTACTGGCCTAATTCCGCCGGGTAGGTCTTGAGCGCGTTACGGATAAACGCAGTGGCATCGTTTAACAGCGTGGCTTCAGCGATATTGGCCTGATCCGTGGCAACCAGTACCTGGCCGTCTTCCGTCATGATAATACAAGAGGCAATAAACCCCTCACCCAAGTCCTTTTTCAAGATGTCCATACAAACATTTATTTTTTGAATATTCATTGGGCCTCCTTTTTAACGTTTCATCCAACGTTCATTTCATTAAAAGTTCTGATTACTTTTGGCATGATGATATTGCGCAGCATCCCAAGGCTGCACTTGACATTATTAAAAACAATATTCCACTGGTGCTCGCCAATCATCAGGATCACCAGGGTGTGCTGATCTTTTAAATCCATGATGATATGGTCACCCAGTTCATAAGGGGTCTCGCTTTTATAGGTGTTTTTCATGAAATTCGTCAAACGTACGAAAGATTCAGCGGTTTCCTGGTCATCCTGGTAGGATGCCATCACCTTGCCATCATTTATTGAAATAATACTGGCCGCCTTTAAAGCGTCACCCATATCTTTGCTCATCAGGTTGAGGCAGGTATCGAGCTTTGTACGCTCAACATCGTCGGCAACAACTTCCGCATCTTCCAGGGTTTCGACATCTTCCATTTCCAGGTCCGCGTGCTCACCATTCTCCTGCACCTCGTCACGCCGTCTGGAACTTTCCATCATCAGCAGCATGAGATTTTTGTCAATTTTTCGCTCAACATTTTTAGCATTCAGGATCTGCTTAATGTTCAGCCGGACATTTTCCCATGCAATCATTTCCATCGCGGCGTTTTCTCCGTTCAAATCGCCGCAAACCGAGTCGTAAAGCTCTCCTTCCACAAAACAGAAATGGCCTGTATGATTTGCATCGAGATATACTTCCATGATGCAGGTCTGCTGTTCCATCGCAATCACTTGAAGAAAACTGCCGACTGAAAGGCCAAAAAGAGGCCAGCGCTGCAATTCTTCCTTGGAGATTGTCTCCGCCGCAGGCGCATCGTTTATCTCTTCATTATCGATAATCAGCTTGAAATCTTTTTGCACATCTCCCCCCATAAGAAACTCCTTATTTACAAACGGTTACGGCATCGTTTTTTTATAGTCGTTCGCATTAAAAAAACCCGGCACGTAGTTTGGCTTATTCAGTTCTCGGTCTTTGATTTCTCTTGTTTCGGAATCCACATAGCCCGGTTTGATGGCCAGTGCGGCAAAGATATTATCCGCAATTATATTAATGTCAAGCGGCTTTTCCAAATAACCGAAAATTCCCATGCTGCTGACAATCTCCTCAATCTTTGGTGTCCCGAAAGCAGTCATCAAGATAACCGGAATTTTTGGATAATTTCTGTTCATGTAGGCCAAAAGCTCAAAACCATCCATCTTGGGCATGCTCAAATCCGTTATGACCAGATCGATAGCCGGTGATGATTTTAGAACTTTGACTGCATCGGCTCCATTGGTCGCAGTCAGCAAATTGAAATATTTTTTATAGATGCTTAATCCTTCTGCAATGGTCAGAAGCAACGGCTCTTCATCATCGACAATTAAGACATCCCGTACCCGCCCGTCTTTCTGCAATTCTCTCTTGTGGTTGCCGGGATGATTTTCCTGACCGTTATATATTCCATCTTTATTAAATATGTTTGCCATGATTCACCATCTTCTTTGATAAATCCTTTTTTTTATGTCTGCTGTTAATCAAGCAAGAGCCATGCCCAAATTCTGATACCCAACAAACCCCTTTAACAACAACAGATTCCCTCTCAGGCGCCTTTCCCAAGCCACAGCCACAGCCAAGATGAACTGTTCATTTTGAACCGTTTATTTCTACATGAATCATCTATGATAAATAAACTGTCGGCATGAACTGTGTCTGTTAAAATTGTCTTGACAACAAGGTCCTGCGCAAGTATTCTTAAACACTAAGAAGTCTAAATTATTTATCGTCTGCCCAATAATCAGCGGGAGTCCGTGTGATATATTGGCGCGAATCGTGCAAAAGATATAATAAGCAAAAAACATGTTGTGGAAGAGTGCCTGTAATTAATACGGGAATTATTATTAACTTAATCAGAAATCAATGAGAGGGGAACGATAGAATTATGAACTCAAACAATAATTTAAAGTCGGGACAAAAAGCGCTTTCAATGCAAGTGTTGATTCTCGCAGTTGTCATTGTGATCATTGCCTGCATCGGCTTATTCATCCAGAAATCTTCAACCAGTACCATTTTCAATAAAGGGTTTAAAAACTATCAAAGGAGTACGGAACTCCTGAAAGACATCAACTCCGTAACCTCAAATATTTATAAAATAAAAAACATGGTGGCATCCGGTCAGGACGCACAGGAAATTAAAAAACTTTCCGATCAGCAGATCCAAACGATGACCAAAGACGTTGACGTTGTTAAAAAAGCTTTGGAATCCGACCTCACTGATGAACAGAAGAAATTTTACCAGGCCATCAGCGACAACATGGCTGCATATCAGCAGGCCACTTCGCAAGTTATCCGACTTGCTCCCCAGGGTACCGGTGCGGCATATTTAAGCGTATCAGACGAAAAAAGAGAGGCAATTACCCAGCTTTTAACACAGCTGCTTGAATATGAAAGCGGTCTCGGAGAAGAGGCCTACAATTCTTCCGGAACGATCTTCTACATTGTTGTCGCTATTTTGATCATTCTGCTGATTGCATGTGTTGCCCTGATTCCTTCCTTTATTAAAAAAATGATCGCCTCCAGCGTTGTGGAACCCCTGGAAGAAACATCAGGTGTTCTGCGGGAATATGCGGGCGGTAAGTACAGCAGATCTCTTACCTGGGAAGCCGATGATGCCATAGGAGATCTGGTACAATCGGTTAACACACTGCGGTCGAAAATGAGTGCCTCACCGGCCCCGGCCCAAGCCCAGAAAGCTGCCACACCCGAACCGGCAGCCGCTCCTGCAGAAGAAAAAGGCAAGTCCCTGTCCGATATGGTCAAGAAAGCACCGGAACCGGCAAAAGATGGAACCAAAGCGGCTTCCCCGGCGAAAAAGGCCATTGACAAGTTACAGGATATATAAAAAGCCATTTTGCATTGATACAGACTGAATTTTAAAAAAATTGAGGAGGGGAAAATGAGGCATTTTAAAAAAATTTCATGTTTACTGGCCATGGCGTCCATTGCCTTGTGGAGCATATCGGGCTTCGCAGCGGAAATTGTCATCGGTTTTTCCGGACCTCTGAGCGGTCCAGCGGGCGAATACGGTCTGGATTGTGTCAGCGGTATTGAAATGGCCATCAAAGAGATTAACGCGGCCGGAGGCGTCATGGCCGACGGGCAGAAATATACTTTCAGGCTGGAGAAAATTGATGACAAAGCGAGCTTTTTCCTGGCACAGGCCAATGCCCGCAAGCTTCTGGAAAAAAATGCCCTGGCCATTTTCGTTCCGGTTTTCAGTTCAGCCATACCCATGCTGAAAATGAATCAGGAGGAGTGTGGTGAATTCATTGTCATGGGTTATACCAGTTCCCATAAGGCCACTAAAATAAAAAATGATCTCTTCGTGCTGTTTGCACCGTTGTTTTTAGCTGAAGCACAGGTATTTGCAGAGCAGGCATGGGAAAAGGGATGGCGGAAAGTAGCCATGGTCGTAACACAGGGCGCATACGGGGATGAGTGGCGCGAAACCTTCAAGACCTACTGGGAAACCCTCGGGGGAGCCATCACGGCAGACAAACCCGCCAACTACTACACAAGAACCGACTTTGTCGGTCCGCTGACTGCCGCGATTGCCAGCAATCCTGACGGCATCCTGATCGGCGGCCCCACGGGAACAACCGCGCTTGTTATTGAACAGGCCAGAAAGATGGGTTACAAAGGCGGCTTCATGATCGTTGACCAGGCAAAAATGGATGGCATTGCCCAGCTTCTGGATGGCACAAAGCTCATGGAAAACAGCATGGGGGTCACGACGATGGCGGGAATTCCGGCCCCTGCCACCAATACATTCATCAAGAGATACCAGGCAGCATACCAGCGAATGGCGAATACCGAATCGGCATTGCATTACTCCGGAATGCATTTATTGGCCAAAGCCATCGCGACAGCGGAAACACAGGACAATGTTTACGCGGTTCGGGCGGCATTCCCCAAGGCGTTGCCGCTGCTTGCCGATCAGCACATTCTGGAAATGCACAGTATTTCCAATGGTGGTCTGGTTCACGTCGGGACAGGCATACAACAAGTTAAAGAGGGAAAATTCCAAAAGGCCGACGTCCTGCTATGGTGGACAAATAAGCCGGAAGAGATTGCAAATGTCAATAAAATCACTAAATACACAGCACCTATGAAACCCTATAAATTAAAGATTTCTACTCTTGATTAATAAATAGAGGTAAAGTGTAAAAAAGTTAAGAGTCCCGGCCTCAATCCTGAAGCCGGGACTCTTTTTTGATACGGGGGAAAATTTTTTTATTTCCCGCCAGAAATAATACAGTTACAAACTCTTGTTTTATCTACCGCTGGTGCACACCCTGTGGACCTGCTTGATATCCGTCAGCCCCTGAAACGCTTTCAGAACGCCATCCTGGTAAAGCGTCAACATTCCTTCTTCCATTGCGATTTTCCGAATAACGTCAATACTCTCATGGCGTTCAATGGAACGTTTTCTGATTTCATCAGTATTAATCAGCAATTCGTGGAGGCCGATCCGTCCCCTGTATCCTGTCCGGTCGCAGGCATCGCACCCTTTGGGGCGGTATAGCTTAAGATTCTTCGAATAGGAGATTTTCTGTTGTAGCCAGTATTCGCGCCCATAACTCTCCACAATTTGATCATATTCTTCCTGGGTCGGATTGTAGCCTTCCTTGCATTTTTCGCAAAGGGTTCGGACAAGCCGCTGCGCGAGAACACCGAGCAGGGAATCTGCGAAATTCAGTGGATCAATGCCCATATCCAGGAGTCGGGAAATGGTTTCAGGGGCGCTGTTGGTGTGAAGCGTGCTCAAAACCAGATGCCCTGTAAGCGAAGCTTCAACACCGATTTTAGCTGTTTCCAGATCCCGCATTTCACCCACCATGATCACATCCGGATCGGCACGGAGGAATGCTCTCATGGCCGCGGCAAAATCAAATCCAATTTTGGAATGGACCTGCACCTGCCTCAACCCCCTTTGCGTTATTTCGACGGGATCTTCGGCCGTCCAGATTTTTCGATCCGGCGTGTTGATGTGCTTCAAAACCGCATGCAGGGTTGTTGTTTTGCCTGAGCCGGTCGGTCCCACACACAAAATCATTCCATAAGGTCTTTCACAAATTTTCAAAAGCTCCCGGTAATTTCTCGGTGTGATCCGCATGGCTTCCAGTGGCAACGAGTCACCCTTGGCCAGAATACGCATCACAACATCCTCTACCTCGCCCTGAGTCGGAATGGTGACCACGCGAAGTTCGATCTCTCCGATACCGGGCTTTTTCAGTTTGATCTTCCCGTCCTGCGGTATTCTTTTAACGGTGATATCCAGATTAGACATGATTTTTATCCTGGAAATGATTGCAGCCCGATAGCTGTAGGGCAGGGTCTGATAAAGCACACAATCCCCGTCAATCCTGTACCGGACAAGGACATTCTTATCGATGACATCCGGTTCAATATGAATATCCGAAGCCCGCCGGATAAATGCGTCATTGATGATTTTGTTGACCAGCTGGATAATGGCGCTGTCCGAATCCCTTACGCTTTCTTCATCCTCGTCTTCCTGCGAGGAATCGCCTCCTTCCAGTTTCCCAAGCAGATCCGTAAACGTTGCTTCCTCGACATTTTCACGGAAGAAGAAATCGATATACTTCAGAATATCTTCTTTGAGAGCCACATCATATTTGATAGACTTGGACTTCAGCAGGTTTTCTATGGCATCGCGCTTGATGATATTCTGGGGATCATCAATAATCACGTGGACATTTTTATCGCTTTTTTCAAGAGGAACCCATATTTCCCTCTGCAGATAATCTTTTCTCAGATTTTTCAGAAGATCACCCGGAATGGGCGTGTTCGGATCAAACGAAATAAAACGGGATTGATAGAAATACTCGAGGGATTGACCGATTTCAGTTTTAGGCACATTGTATTTATTCATTAATATATTCTCAAACGAATCACCGGATGCCCTGGATTCCTCTTTTACCAGATTTAATTGCTCCTCCGTAATCAGGCCGTTTGAAACAAGATAACTGAATTTTGATTTTTTTGCCCGGGGATCCACCCGTTGCTGATTGTAAAGTGCGACACCCAGCACATCCACAATTTCCTGCAGCAACACCGGTTCATCATCTGAAAACTGTTCCTCCTTGCCCTTTTTGTTGATAACTTCAATGGCGCCCAGAACTTCACCGCCATAAACAACCGGCATTGCCAGAATATGTTTCACTTGTACGCCGAATCTCGAATCCGTGTTTGAATCAAGCAGAAGGTCTGAGTACTTGTTGATCTGCAGATTATTGCTGAAATCGGAAATATTAATCATCCTGCCGGTATTCGCAACATAACCGGGGATGGTTTGATTGCTGACTTCTGTCTTTCTTTCTTTTACCTGATCACCCGCAAGAACATAAGTGTATATTTCTGTCTTGTTCTTGCTGTTTACAACGTAAATATGAGCTGCTTCGACATTGAACAGCTTGAGAATCAGAGGCCGGGAATCCAGAATGATCTGTTTTACGTTCTGCGCAGCATTGATGCAGTCGGTAATGTCCTGCAATCCCTGTTGCAGTCTGAGGATCTCCTGCAGATCGGAAATTTCGGAATTGCTTTGCATGCTACTCATAACAAAACATCCTCTGGTTATTGACAACACTTCTCATCATAAAGAACTTCAAGATCAGATCATCAGATCGATCCATGCGGGTGCCTCTCTCATGTTTTTCAGCCAGGTTATTATCCTGAATATTGCCTTTCACACCCGTTCAGCCCTTATCGAAAGAAAAATAAAACCGCTGAACGATCTTAAGTAATTTATATAACTAACTTTTAAAATAAAACACACACGAATCAATGAGTCAAGGTTATTTTTATCAGGTTATTTCAGACGGGCTGTAATGATCAGTGGTCTTAATCTGCAAAATCAGCAGACCGGTATATTCTTTTGAAACATGTCTATGATAATATTTTCCATCGTAAAAAGGCCTTTTTTCTTTTGGATCAGCCAGTTTGCGGCAAAAATCGCACCTTGTCCGAATGCGGCACGATTAAAACTTTCATGGATCAGACGAATGGTCTGATTGGGAAGGCCAAAGATGATTTCATGCTTTCCGACAATTCCACCAACCCGGATGGAATTGACATGCCTGTCCTTTTCTAATCCCAAAATGTTGGCTATTTTCAGCGCCGTGCCGGATGTTTCTTTTTTGTCGCGGAAATGTTCCTCAACAATTTCAATGTCGGCATGCGGTGCAATTTTTTGCAGGATCTGAGAAGCGATTAACAGAAAATTCACACCCAGCGTAATATTCGGCGAATATAGAACGGCCGTATCGTTCTTCAGGCTTTCAAGCAATTGAATATCTTCCGGGTTATATTTTGATATTGCAGAAATGATTTTTATTCCCTCCCCTGCCGCAGCCTGATAGGAATAAACTCCTTTCGCACTTGAGAAATCAACAATAATGTCGACAAAATGATTTTTGAAAAAACTTTCATCAATGTCAGCGATCGAATAAATTGCACCTCTTTCATATTCATAGCCAAGCAGATGACTGGCAAATTTATAATGATCTTTTAAGGTCCTTCTTGCAACCCAGACAACATCAAAATTCCTATCTTGTAGAAATTCATTGGTAACCAGCCTGCCTGTTTTACCAAAGCCAAAAATGCCTATTTTTATTTTCTTATTCATCATTATGAAATTTTCATTCCGGGTTACTTTTTTTCAATGTTATGAATGTTGGTTCTTTTGCGTTTTACTGCTTGCGACTGCCGGGAATTCAAAAACATGACCATCAACATTAATGATTATTTCACATATTCTTCGAGATTAGTCAACCTTTGATCCACTTCCACGGTGAGAATCAAATGGAACAGCATTTTTCACATATTTTTCTTTTTGCGTTCATCACCACTTCACAATCACCGTTTATCTTAACTTCCAACGATGGGCCAAAACCATTGGAAACCAATTGATCGAGGAGGATATATCATGAGAGTAATTTTCAGGCTTATTTTATCGTTTACTGTGCTGTTCACTCTTTTCCCGTATGCCGGTTTTGCGGGTCAGGACAGTGATAAGACTCTATCGCCTTACTTTGTTGTGACAGGAGGCGATGCATCCGTTGATCGGTTCCCGCTGAAAAAAACAAAAGCCGATGTTCGCATCAGCGGCATCATTGCCGATGTTATGGTGACCCAGCATTATGTCAATGAGGGTTCACAACCGATTAACGCATGCTATGTTTTTCCCGCATCCACACAGGCGGCGGTTTATGGGATGAAAATGAAAATCGGGAATCAACTCATTACCGCCAGAATTCAGGAAAGAAAGGCTGCCCGGCAGACTTTTGAAAAGGCCAAAAAGGAAGGGAAAAGCGCTTCTCTTCTCGACCAGGAAAGACCGAATGTCTTCACCATGAGCGTGGCCAATATCCTGCCCGGCGACAGGGTTGAGATTGAACTGCGATATACCGAACTGCTCATACCGACGGCAGGTATTTACGAATTCGTTTATCCGACAGTCGTCGGTCCACGCTATTCAAATACTCCGGAAGCTGCTGCTCCGGAATCCGACAAGTGGGTGAAAAGTCCCTATCTGAAAGAAGGCAATAAACCTACATCCGCTTTCAATATTGCGGTCGACATCACCGGCGGCGTCCCGGTGGAAGACATTGCATGCGTTACGCACAAAATCAGAACTGTCTGGCCGGAAAGAAATACGGCATCGGTCACCCTTGACGAGTCCGAAGCCGACAGCGGCAACAGGGACTTCATTTTGAAGTACCGCCTGACGGGCAAAAAAATTCATTCCGGTTTGATGTTATACCGGGGAGAAGACGAAAATTTCTTTTTACTGATGGTTCAACCTCCGCATCATATCAGGACCTCCGACATTCCCGCACGCGAGTATATTTTTGTGGTTGATGTTTCCGGGTCCATGTATGGCTTCCCTCTTGATATCTCCAAGAGACTTCTGCAAAATCTGATCAGCGGACTCCGTCCCACAGACCGGTTTAACGTTGTTCTTTTCTCGGGCCGTTCGGTCACTATGTCGCCGGTGTCTGTATCAGCCAGCCAAGAAAACATTGACCAGGCCATTCGTTTAATAGACGGGCAGCAGGGCAGCGGCGGAACGGAACTTTCTGAAGCACTCAAGACGGCCGTTTCGATCCCCCGAAAGGCGAATGTTTCCCGTTCAGTCATTCTGGTGACGGACGGATATATTTCAGCGGAAAAGGAAGCCCTGCGGCTCATCCGGCAGAGTCTCAACAATACCAATTTCTTTTCTTTTGGCATCGGAAGCAGTGTCAACCGGTACCTGATTGAAGGCATCGCGCATGCCGGACAGGGTGAGCCTTTTGTTGTCACCAGGCAGGAGGGGGCGGCAGCAGCGGCTGAAAAATTCCGAAACTATATTGCATCGCCTCTTTTGACCGGCATTGGCGTGTCTTTTGAAGGATTTCAGGCCTATGACGTCGAACCGGAAAAAATTCCGGATATGTTTGCCGAACGGCCGGTCGCTCTGATCGGCAAATGGCGTGGAAATCCTGAGGGAAGAATCACCATCACCGGCCAAAATGGCAACAACAGCTATTCCCAGTCATTGGATCTTGCCTCCACCGGACCTTCAGATAAAAATGCCGCACTCCGACAATTATGGGCAAGGAAAAAACTTTCCTTTCTATCAGATTTTAACACTGCTTACGGAGAGAACGGCAATAAGGAAGAGATTGTGAATCTCGGCATGCGGTACAATCTGCTCACAGCCCATACATCGTTTGTTGCCGTCCATGAAGTTGTACGCAATCCCGAAGCTCAAAGCAGGGATATCAGGCAGCCCCTGTCGCTGCCTGCCGGCGTGTCCGAATTTGCCGTGGGGGGCGGGATGCTAAACGCGCCCGAACCGGAGTTTTATCTGCTGATCCTCATGGCCTTTCTGATCGTCCTGTCTGCTGCGCTTAAACAAATGCGTAGATCAGCAGAGAACCGCAGTTAGATCCAAATTTTTCAGCAAGGGGGAAGAATGAGAATGTTGAACCGGATGAACACAGGAAAAATTATTTACTGTCTGCTGGTCTTATTCATTGCAGCAGGGCTGAAATACACATACAGCCAGTCCACAAGCGAAGATCTCCAATGGATTCTCGGCCCTACTGCATCCCTTGTTGAAGCCCTGACCGGAGAGCAGTTCATGAAGGAGCAAAACATCGGATACGTAAGCGTCCATCAGCGTATTGCGATCATTCCGGGATGTTCCGGCATTAATTTCATGATTGCCGCATTTTGCATGTTGACCATTTCGCTTGTTTGTTCGACAAACCGCAAACAATATTTAACGCTTTACCTGATGGCCGGTTTTGCCGCTGCCTATGGCATGACGGTCTGCACGAACAGTCTGCGCATCATCCTTTCTATTTATCTTTACCGAGCTGACATCTACTTCTCCATGATGACGCCTGCGAATATCCATCGCCTCGCCGGTATTGCCATTTATTTCGTCTGCCTGTGCTTCCTCTATTTTTGCGTTCAAAAAATCTCATCAGGCCGGCACTTTGACACGGGTAAACGAGAAAATAAACGCGACAACCATAAAAGCATTTTCGTCTCCTGCCTGGTCCCTCTTTTCTGGTATCTCTTCATCGTGCTCGCCCTGCCCGTTATGAATCAGGCGCACATCAAGAATCCCTCTTTATTTCGGGAGCATGCCATGTATGTCCTGATTGTCAGTTTTTTCCTTTTTGTAATGATGTTTCTTCTGGTAATATGCTATAGGTCAGCCAAACCGAAACAGGAACCCGGGCGGAATTTATGAAATTGCAAATTCTTATCGTGGATGACGAACCGGCCATCGCAGACGCGATCCGTTATGTGCTGGAAACAGACGGCTTTGAAACCCTGAGCCTCTCCGAGGGCAGTCCGGTTCTGCCCCTGCTGCAAAGCGAGAGGATTGATCTGATCGTCCTGGATGTGGGGCTGCCGGATATCAATGGATTTGATCTTTGCAGGGAAATCCGGAAAATCAGTGATACACCGATCCTGTTTCTGACGGCAAGAACAACAGAAATCGACCGCGTCGTCGGCCTGGAAATCGGCGCGGATGACTATGTTGTAAAACCCTTCAGCCCGCGCGAGCTTTCCGCGAGAATCAAAGCAATTCTAAGGCGTTCCAAAACAGGCCTATCTCCTGAATCAGGTTCCCACACTTTCCAGGTTAATGAATCAAAACGGCAAATCACCTATTTTGGCAAACCGCTGGATTTGTCCAATTACGAATACCGGATTCTGACCACTTTTATCAGGAGACCCGGGCACGTTTATTCCCGCAGTCAATTAATGGACCTCGCCTGGGACGTCCCGGAAGCCAGCATGGACAGGACCGTGGACGCGCACGTCAAAAATCTGCGGGCAAAATTAAAATCGATTGAACCGGACATTGAACCGATCATCACCCATCGGGGAGCCGGATATTCCCTGAAAGAAAATTTATGAAAATCGGCATCCGCATTTTTGTTTGTTACCTGATCATTTTCTCGGCCTGCTTTTATTATTCGGTAAACTGGATGAAAGACAAAGTCCGTTTCCGTTACCTGGAAGGAGTGGAAGATCCTCTTGTGGACCAGGCCAACATTCTTGCAACAATGGTAGGCCGCGATATGGAAACAAAGCAATTCAGCAGCGAGAGCTTGTATCAGGTATTTGACAGTGTTTATCGCCGGCGGTTGTCCGCCAGAATCTATGAATTTGACAAAACAAATGTGGACATGAACATCTATATCACAGACAAAAACGGCAGGGTGCTCTTTGATGCTCAAAACAGGAATAACGTGGGCGCCGATTTCACAAAATGGCGGGATGTCCGCCTGACGCTGGAAGGGGCATATGGAGCTCGTTCCACAAGGGCAAGCCTTGAAGATCCGAAGTCATCCATTCTTTATGTCGGCGCTCCCATCTACGTCCGCGGTGACATCGCAGGAGTTTTGACGGTTGCCAAACCGACAACCAATATCAACAATTTTATCGAGAATTTTAAACCCGAATTCTACAGGGTGGTATCCGTTTCAATGCTTGCCGCGGTCCTTCTGAGCCTGCTGGCGTCCTGGTGGATCACACTGCCCATCAAACGCCTGACAAGGTATGCCAATGATATCGGGGAAGGAAAGAACGTTCATATCCCCAGACTGGATGCCACGGAAATCGGTGAAATGGGAAAAGCATTTGAAAAAATGAAAACCACCCTTGAGGGGAAAAAATACGTGGAGCAGTACATCCAGACACTGACACATGAGGTAAAAAGTCCCCTGTCTGCTATTGTCGCCGCGGCGGAGCTTCTGGAGGAAAAAATGCCGCCCGAGCAGCAGGCAAAATTCCTGGCCAACATCCGCAATGAAGCCGGCCGGATCAATGATATCGTTGAACGGCTGCTGGCCCTTTCAGCGCTGGAAAATCTCAAAATGCTCCAAGCGATTGAAAAAGTGAATCTGCGGTCCCTTCTGTCCGAAGTGCTGGAAAGCAAACAGCCGCTGCTGAAACGCAAGGGACTTGACCTTCATTGTGAAGTACCATCGGAAATCATGATTTCCGGGGATAAATTCCTGTTGCATGAGGCCCTGGCCAATCTCGTCCAAAACGCGGTTGACTTCAGCGGAAAAAACGAAGAAATCCGCATCACCGGCCGGCTGGAAGGCAGAAGTGTAAAAATTATCATTGAAGATCACGGCCCCGGCATTCCCGATTACGCCATTGATAAGGTATTTGATAAATTTTATTCCCTCCAAAGGCCGGAAACAGGGAAAAAAAGCACAGGGCTGGGCTTGAATTTCGTTCGTCAAGTGGCCTCTCTCCATAGTGGCGATATTCTTTTGGAGAACCGTGAAAGCAGAGGAACCCGGGCCATTCTGAGCCTGCCTGTATAAATCTTTTCTCACACTATGCCCTGTTCAAACGGTCAGCGCCTGTCTGACCCGTATATTGGAAGACACATGGCATCTCAACGGCCTGTTGCCCAAATATCCTTTTCGCTTGCCTGAAAGTATTTTGTACATAAACCGACGCGCAGATTTCGCGCATATTTAATTATTTATCTATTATATCAATTACTTATCATAAAGACAACAGAATATAGTATTTTTTATTTGACAAAAAAAAGGT
The DNA here is from genome assembly GCA_002070455.1 of Deltaproteobacteria bacterium ADurb.Bin151. Classification (GTDB taxonomy): domain Bacteria; phylum Desulfobacterota; class Syntrophia; order Syntrophales; family Smithellaceae; genus UBA8904. The sequence goes on along the minus strand of MWDG01000001.1, from coordinate 56,905 downwards.
TTGTCAGTAAGCATACGGCAAACGGCTGCCGATTGCCGTATGAAGAAAAATATGAAAGAGTTTTATAAACCAGAAGATTTGGAACGCAGGGTAATCCTGATCCTGAAAATACTCCACGAAAGCGCGGAGCCGCTCGGAGCCCGTGTGATTGCGCGCCGGATGCTTGAACAAAATATACAGCTCAGCGAACGAACGGTGAGATATCATCTCAAGATTATGGACGAGCGCGGTCTTACCAAACTGGTGGGACGGCGCGACGGCCGTATGATTACCGACAAGGGGGAAAGTGAAATATCCGACGCCCGGGTACAGGATAAAATCGGTCTTTCCATTTCACGCATTGATGTTCTGTCCTTCAAGACGACTTTTGACGTCAAAAAGAAACGCGGCATGGTGCCAGTAAACATCTCTTTCTTCCCAAAGGAACAATTTTCCAGGGCGCTGAAGGCCATGAAGCCTGTTTTCGCAAAAAAACTGGCTGTCAGTTCCCGCGTGGCAGTGGGTCTGCCCGGAAAAACCCTTGGCGATATCCTGGTACCCGAAGGCAAAATTGGCCTGGCTACCGTTTGCAGTATTGTGATCAATGGTGTACTGCTCAAACAAGGTATCCCCATTGACTCCAAGTTCGGTGGCATTCTCCAGATGAGAAAGGGGGAAATTTTAAGATTCGTTGAATTGATCCATTACGCCGGTTCTTCCCTTGATCCGTCGGAAATCTTCATTCGCGGCAAAATGACATCCGTTTCACAGGTGGCTGCAGAAGGCGAAGGAAAAATCCTGGCCAATTTCCGTGAAATCCCTGCATTAAGCAGAAACCTCGTGAATCATGTGATCGACGATTTCGACAGAGCCGGCATTCACGGTGTTTTGTCTATCGGTAACACGGGACATCCCGTGTGCCAGACCCATGTGGACATGAACAAGATCGGAATGATTCTGATCGGCGGCTTAAATCCGATAGCCGCGGCCTGTGAATCAGGCTTTGATGTGGACAACAAGGCCATGTCCACCGTGATGGAGTATGAGAAAATGCAGGATATTGAAGGAATAAAAATATAAAAATGCTTTCTATGAAGAACGCATAAGTTAAAAATAAATTATTAAAAGGGGAACAATACTATGTCAATCATTAAGGATGTTATCGCAAAAGTGAAGCAAACCGATCCAAACCAGCCCGAGTTTCATCAGGCGGTTGAAGAGGTCATGGAAACCCTTGAACCCACCACAAAGAAGCATCCGGAATTCGTCAAAGCCAATATCTATGAACGAATTGTTGAACCGGAAAGAGCCATGCAGTTTCGTGTTCCCTGGGTGGACGATAAAGGCAATGTTGTTGTCAACCGTGGTTTCCGTGTACAGTACAATAATGCCATCGGCCCGTTTAAAGGCGGCATTCGCTTCCATCCGTCGGTCAATCTGGGCATCATTAAATTCCTGGGGTTTGAACAGATTTTCAAAAATGCTCTCACCACCCTGCCCATGGGCGGCGGCAAGGGAGGATCCGACTTTGACCCGAAAGGAAAATCAGACGGGGAAGTGATGAGATTCTGCCAGGCATTTATGCGCGAGCTATACCGCCATATCGGCGCAGATGTTGATGTTCCCGCCGGCGATATCGGCGTGGGCGGACGCGAAATCGGCTACATGTACGGCTATTACAAGAAAATCCGCAACGAGCACACGGGAGTTCTCACCGGCAAGGGTCTGGATTACGGCGGAAGCCTGGTCCGCCCTGAGGCAACCGGCTACGGAACAACGTATTTTGCCGCGGAAATGCTGGCTACCCGCAACCTGGATTTCAAGGGTAAAACCGTCGCGATCAGTGGAGCAGGCAACGTGGCACAGTTCGCCGTGGAAAAAGTCAATCAGTTGGGCGGAAGGGTCATATCGCTGTGTGATTCTTCATCCTGCATTATTGATGATGCCGGTATTGACGGCGACAAGTGCAGCTACGTGCTCGACCTGAAAAACGTCAGGCGCGGCCGTATCAGTGAATACGCTGACAAATACAAAAAATCCACCACCTGCTATGAGGGAAAGAATGTATGGGACGTCATCCGGGAGCAGGGCATTAAAGTGGACATCGCCCTCCCCTGCGCGACTCAGAATGAAATCAACGGCAAAAACGCGGCGGCGCTGGTGAAAAACGGTTGTTACTGTGTGGCCGAGGGCGCCAATATGCCCTCCACCCCGGAAGCGATTAAAATCTTCCAGGAAAAGAAAATTCTGTACGGCCCCGGCAAGGCAGCCAACGCCGGCGGCGTGGCAACCTCGGGCCTTGAAATGAGCCAGAATAGCCTGCGGCTTTCCTGGACACGCGAAGAGGTTGACAATCGTCTGCAGATCATCATGAAGAGCATCCACAGGAATTGTTATGACACGGCAGAGGCCTATGGCAGGAAAGGCGACTATGTGATGGGCGCAAACGTCGCCGGCTTCACAAAAGTGGCTAAAGCCATGCTGGCATATGGTGTCGTGTAAAAAAAGGCTGATAGACTATTGCCTATTAGACTATTACACTGTAAATTGTCGGGAGTCAGATTAAGATGCAGGACGCTTTGCGCCTGGACCAAGGAAATAACAGGGAACGGTTCTTGAGTGACCGTTCCCTGTGTGTCATGGGAATGAAATTCAGGAAGCCGGAGAAAGTGTATGGATTTAAAACAAAAATCCTATGAAAAAATAAAACAGCTGATTGAAAAAGGTGCAGAAATTCCCAATCCGGGAACCATTGATATTGGTGACGATGTCAATATCGATCAGATTTCCGGCAAAGGAGTCCGGATTTATCCGGGTTGTCGGATTTATGGAAGTAAAACCGTTATATCATCCGGCTGCCAGCTGGGCTACGAAGGTCCGGCAACCATTGATAACTGCCGGCTCGGCCCGAAAGTTGAGTTAAAAGGAGGCTTTTTCAGCCAATCCGTATTTCTGGAAAAAGCAAACATGGGTAGGGGAGCACATGTCCGGGAGGGATGCATCCTGGAAGAAGAAGCCAGCGGCGCGCACACCGTCGGATTAAAGCAGACCATTCTTTTCCCCTTTGTAACGCTGGGAAGCCTGATCAACTTCTGCGACTGCTTCATGGCCGGCGGCACCAGCCGCAGTAATCATTCTGAAGTGGGAAGCTCCTACATCCATTTTAATTTCACGCCGGATGCCGACAAAACAACCCCCTCGCTGCTGGGGGATGTCCCCCGGGGGGTCATGTTGAACCAACCCCCCATCTTTCTGGGCGGACAGGGAGGAATCATCGGACCGGTGAGACTGGGTTTCGGCAATGTCGTGGCAGCAGGATCCATCCTGCGGCATGATTATCCCGGGGGCAATCAAATGATATTTGAAAAATCCCCCGCAAATGGAACCAAAGATTATATTCCCGCGGCATACCCTAATTTTGGTCGTATCATCAAAAATAATTTTCTTTATCTTGCAAACCTTGCGGCCCTTGAGTCGTGGTATTCACAGGTAAGAAAACCGTTTCTGGAAACCATGGAATTCGGAACTCTGATCTATGAAGCTCTTCTGGAGCAGCTTCTGTCGGCCAGAAAGGAGCGCCTGAAAAGATTAAAGGCGATGACCGCAAAAGCCGCCATATCACCCGTCGAAGAAAGCAGCAAAAGAAAGGAATTGCTATCAAAGATCGGATGGCTTGAAGAACTTTTCACGGGGAAAATACCGGAGATCATGACCGCAACAGAAATAGCCCGGGAGGAATTTCTAAACGACTTTGAAAAAAACGCGAAAGATAAAAGTGCGAATTACATATCAACCATCCAGCGTCTGCCGGCAGAGGTTTCGGGAAAGGGCATCACATGGTTAAACGGCATTGTGGATGCCATTGTTCAAAAAGCCGCCCAGGCTCTGCCGCCAACAGGTTGATAAAAAAACCCGACATGTAATCACCTGTAGAATGTGAATCATTGAGAGAAGGAGAAAATCAATGGGTAAATTATTTGGAACGGACGGGATCAGAGGCGAAGCAAACCGTTATCCCATGACACCTGAAATTGCCTTTGAAGTTGGACGGGCCATGGTGCATCTATTTAAAAAGGAAGGGCACCGCGCCATGATCATTATCGGCAAGGACACCCGGCTTTCCGGGTACATGCTGGAGAGTTCTCTGGAAGCGGGGATAAGCTCGATGGGAGGGAATCCTTATCTTGTCGGTGTGCTGCCCACACCGGGAATTGCTTTTATCACCCAGAGCATGCGTGCAGACGCGGGCGTTGTGATCTCAGCATCTCACAACCCGTTTCAGGACAATGGAATAAAAATATTTGGCAGTGACGGCTACAAACTTACCGATGCCCAGGAAGAAACAATCGAAGACCTGATTCTGAATCACAGGCTCAATGAATATTTGCCGCCGGCAAGCGGCATTGGCAAAGCTTTCCGGCTTGAAGGGGTAATTGGCCGGTACATCGTTTTTGTTAAAAACACATTTCCCCGCCGCCTTTCCATGGAAGGCATGAAAATTGTTTTGGACACCGCCAATGGCGCTACCTATCGGGTGGCGCAGGACACCTTTAACGAACTTGGGGCTGATGTTGAAACGATTCACAAAACGCCAAACGGTATCAATATCAACGACCAGTGCGGATCCCAGCACACAGAACGCCTCAGAAAAACAGTCGTCGATAACGGCGCGGCCATCGGGCTGGCTTTCGACGGGGACGGTGACCGCCTCATCGCGGTGGATGAAAAGGGCAATGAGATCACAGGAGATCAGATTCTGATTATCTGTGCAAACATTCTGAAAAAAGAAGGAAAACTGAAAAATGATCTGCTGGTCAGTACGGTGATGAGCAATCTGGGTTTAAAAATGGCCTGCAAGAAATACGGTTTTCAGCACCATGCCGCCAAAGTGGGAGATCGCTATGTTCTCGAAGATATGCTGCGGCTTGGATCCGTCATCGGAGGAGAGGAAGCAGGGCACATGATCTTCCTCAGGCATCACACCACGGGCGACGGTATCATTGCCGCCCTTCAGCTGGTTGCCGCAATGATCAAAGAAGGCAAACCGCTTTCCGAACTGGCGCGCATGATGGATATTTTCCCTCAAAAACTGATCAACGTGGATGTCCAACGTAAGCCGGATATTGAAAAAGTTCCCAAGCTTGTGGAGGCCATCAGACAGGTGGAAAAAGAACTGGGTGAAGAAGGTCGTGTTCTGGTTCGTTATTCAGGCACCCAGAACATGTGTCGTGTGATGGTGGAAGGTCCTTCCGATACAGTGACGGCAAAGTATTGTCAGCAGATTGCTGATATTGTAAAAAGTGAACTTGGATAAGACAGGAGAACACATTATGGGCATAATGGTTTGGGTGACAAGAGACTTCTCGCACATGAGTGAAATTGCTTCAGGGCTTGTCATCAAAAAAACTGTAGATATTCTTAAAAAGAAAAAAAAGGCTGTTTTGGGGCTGGCCACGGGAAACTCACCAACAGGGCTTTACAAACACTTCGCCCGGGCAGCCAATGAAGGTCTTTTTGATTCCGGCCGGATCCGCAGTTTCAACCTCGATGAATATGTCGGCCTGCCCGGTGACAACATTCAGCAGCGGGTCCTGCATCCGGAAAGCTATGCTTATTTTATGATTCAGGAGCTTTTCAGTCATCTGGAGAAGAAATTCATTGAAACCCGCGTTCCCTACGGATCGTTGATTGACCAGAAAAAGCTGATCAGGGAATTAAAGGAAAACAAAAGCGACTGGGAATTCAGGGGTACCGACGCCGGAAAATCCATCGCCATCCATGCCAGAGCATCATCAGAATACCTGACCTGGATTCGGAGAGAAATTCTGGATGGATACGCCAGGAAAATTAAGGCGGCAGGCGGGATTGATCTTCAAATTATCGGGGTGGGCGGCCGCGGTCATGTGGCCTTTCACGAATCAGGTATTCCTTTTAAAGGAAGTTCGGTGATGCTCGTAAAGCTGGACGAAAATACCATCCATAATGCAGTTGCCGACGGGCATTTCAGCAGGAAAGCGGATTCGCCGCAGTATGCCGTAAGTATGGGGGCTGAACTGGTTTATCAGGCGAAAACCGTTGTTCTTCTGGCCAACGGCGCACGAAAGACGGAATCCGTAACACGATCTCTCCTGGGTGGCGTCACTCCCGAGATTCCCATTTCCTATGGTCAGCAGTATTCCAAACGGGGCGGCGAATTGATTTATGTCCTCGACCATGTTGCCGCCGAAGGTCTTCTCGCGAACCGCAGGGAGCTCAAGGAAAGAAACGTGGCTATTCGGAACCTGACCTAGTCCATGATCTTTTGGTCATTTGGTTCATACCCCTCAGACACCTGCCGCAAAAAGCACACTTCTCGGCAGGTGTTTTTCTTCAGTCGCGCCCTTATTTTGCATCAAAAGGAATCGTAATTTTATAAACTCCTCCGGAGAGAACAGTCTGTACGGGGTAGATTGCTTTTTCGTAAACCTTCAACATGGCCCGGTTGTTTTCCAGAACATCGGCCTTCAGTCCGGCAACGCCCTCTTCTCTCGCCGCACGGATCAGCAGATTGAAAAGATAGGTTGATATGCCCATGCCCTGGTATTGTTCATCGACAATAAAGGCGGTGTCGGCAAAAGGTTCCCCTTTAGTTCTGACATAGCGTGCCTCACCGATGATTTTCTCAACCCCGGACTCGTCAATGATGGCCACAAGGGACATGGTGCAGCGATAATCCACGTTGACATATTCCTGCATTTTTTTGTGGGGCATGGTTTTGATCGGACTGAAGTAGCGGTAATAAACCGCCTGATCCGAAAACCGGTAAAATAAACGGCGCATTTCCTCTTCATCAGACGGTTTGATCGCCCGGAAACGAACCACCAGACCATCTTTGAATTTATGAGAACAGGCTATTTTATCCGGATAAAGGTGGCCGGATTCAGCATAAAAAATCTGATCAGCGTAAATCATCTTTTCTTCCTTGGCCAGCCGGACCAGTTCCGGACGGTCATCCGGATGCGCAATTTCAATGAGCGCCTGTGCCCTCTCACGCAGTGTCTTTCCCATCAGATAAGCCACTCCATATTCTGTTACAACAACATCCATCGACTCACGATTGGTGAATTGAAAAGGATATTTATCCAGGGATATCTTGATATTGGGCTGCCCTTTGCGGTTACGGCTGGGCAGGGCAAATATATTCCGGCCGTTTTTGGATAGCGCCGCGCCCATAAAAAGTTCCTGTACGTTTCCCGGTCCGGCAGTAACATTGCCCTTGCCGGAGTGCAGCGCGATATCGCCTGTCAGGTCGACTTTTCGCGCCGGAAAAATGGCTACCATATTATCATTTAGACCAATGACCCGGGGATCCATCACGATATCCTGCGGCTGGAATTCCACCAGTGGATTCAAATCGAGCCATTGCATCAACTCTTTGGTACCAATGACATAGGAGGCGCATGACTTTCCACGATAAATATTTTTATAGCGGTTGGTCACGGCTCCGCTCTTGACCAGGTCCATCAGCGCATCCGTAAAGAAAGGCGAGTGCACGCCCAGATTTCTTTTCATCGTCAACGCTTTGGCCAGTGCTTCAAAAAGTGGCCCGATCCCGTAGGATATGCAGCAGCCATCCTGGATAACGGAAGCCACATTGGCAGCGATTTTCAGATAAACCTCCTGAAGCGGCCAGCGGCCTACATAATATGGAGGTTCGGTTGCCTCAACCAGGTAATTGAAATCGTCCATGTTCACCAGGGTATCGCCCATTGTCCGGGGAATCTGGGAATTGATTTCACCGACAACGATCTTAGCCATTTCCATGGCCTGTTTTTCTACAGACGCCCCGACCAGGTAAGCATAGCCGTTTTCATCGGGAGGAGTAACCTGGATAAAGGCGACATCGATATTGATCACTCCGGTTTTAAAAAGCCAGGCAACGCGCGAAAAACGGCTGGGAATCAGGTCAACCCGCCCCTGGCTAATGGCATCGGATGCAAGCCATCCGGAGAAAAATGTTTTTAACCGAAATTTTCGGGCATAACGTTCATCAATGGCCACGGCATCGCCCAGGCTGACCAGCTGGATCAGTTCCAGGTCCTGCAGGTTGGACTGATCGGATTCCATGAGGTGCTTGACCAACGTCCGGGGTTCGGCCATTCCCGTTCCCAGAAAGATGCTCATGCCCGGATCAATTTTAGCCAGCATGTTTTCGGGAGAAACGATTTTCTGCTTCCACATATCTTCAAACCCCGTCTGCGTTTTTTCTGTTTGTCAATTATCCTTCAGTCTGTCCGGGGAATACCTTTGTTTCACTTTCAGGAATGAATTGAAAACTCTGACGTCAGGCCCGGCCTGGATCAGCCGGTTCTCATTGGATCAAGCAATGTCAATCGAAAATTTCCTTGTCGCGCCGGTACCAGTAATCCGGAATGATGCGATACATCAATCTGGAAAAAGGCCCAATATATTCATTCTTCCTCTTGTCAAACTGGCAGGCGTGAATAATCATGTCTTTGATCGCCTCTTTGTTGCCGCCTTTATTAAAAATATTATAAGCGCAGGAAAAAAGCGGGCTGTACATGTTTTTCTTGTCCAGATATTTATAAACATTGCGGATCGTGTTGGGACCTTCCGGTGTGCCGTCAATTTTTCCAAGCACCTTCAGGTTCGTTTCAATGGGATTACCGGTATACAATTCATAGAAATACTTTCCATAACGGTAATTCTTGCTGGCCAGCGATGAAACAGTGACATACATATCGCCAACGCCGGCCTGAGAGTGAAACGCCTGGAAACTGCCTCCTAGCACTCTGGTCAGCGAGCGGATTTCCACTCCGGAACGGGCAAAGATCGTGCCCGGCATCGAATCACCCAGATCCAGTGAATCCGTCAAGCCCTTGATATTGGCAACAATATTTTTCAGGGCTCCGCAGGCCTCCACACCGATTTTGTCAAAATTATAATAGGCATTCAGCTCCTTGCGGTTGAACATCAGCAGATGATCCCGGATAATCCCGGCTGCACGACGATTCCCCGCAACAGTCAGGCAAACCGGTTTGCCCAGCGCGATATCCATGTCAAAAAAAGGACCGCCAATGCACACAACCTGATATTTATTCTCCAGATGACGCAAATGATTGTGAATCAATTGTGACGGCGTGATCAGTTCAGTCGATATTTCATCGGAAATCAAACCCTTGATCGGTGATATCAGGCAGGTGTCACCCGCCTTTCTGTCAATCATCGGCTTCAGATAATTGAGCAGTTCGGGTAGACGATTCATCGTTACCGACAGAATAATGAAATCGTTGGTTTCAACGATATGCTCCAGGTCGTTCGTCGCGTAAACTTTCTGCGACAAACGGGGAACCTGGTCCATTCCGCCCAAACGCCTGGCTAAATCCTCAGTTAAATGGATCGGATTTAAATGGTCACGGTTAATGGCCTTGCATACTTCCGAGTTGTGATAATAAATGGCGACCCGTTTGTTATCGCGTCCCAACTTATACGCAAACGACGTGCCAAGACGTCCCGGGCCTATAACGGCAACTCTTGTTGTATCTAAATTGGAAACAATCATTTCTGTCCGCTCAAATATTGTAATACGTTCTTATTATATGGAATAAATCGTCCGGCTGTCAAACCCTAATAGCCTTTTTACAAAAAGTAAAACAAAATTTACTGAAAAACCCTTTCTGTTTTTGGTTGCATTCTCCGGGGGGATTGTTTAAAAAAGACATTATTCTTCCAGAGATTGGCCTTGCAGGGTAAAGCTGTTTACAAATCATCTCCCTGTTAAATTGAGAATAACAAACCGGATAGAATAACGGTAGCAGGCTTGCAGGGTCCAATGAATTAAAAAAAACAATTACCGAAAATGAAATGAGCAGGATATTATGCCCAAAGAAAAAGTAATTCATTATCCGAACGGAGCCATAAAGGAAAAAAAATATCTTCTGGAAGGTAAAATACACGGTCAATATACAACATACTTCCCCAGCGGTCAAATCATGGCCCAGCTTCATTTTTCAAGCGGCAAAAAAAACGGTTCCGCCATCAGTTATTATGCCAATGGACAGGTGCGGGAAAAAGTGAATTTCGCAAACGATAAGATGGATGGCCCCTATGTTTCCTATTATGAAAACGGACATGTGCGCGAAGAAGAAAATTATAAAAACGGAAAACTGGACGGCTCCTACCACCGTTATTTTAAGACAGGAGAATTGCGCGAAGAAGAACACTTTCAGCAAGGCAAATTTGACGGAGAATATATATGCTATTACAAAAGCGGGCAAATCAAGGAAAAGGGTTTGTTTAAAAGAGACAAACGCGAGGGCGAATATATTTCTTATTTTAAAAACGGACAAATCAGGGAAAAGGCAACCTACAAAAACGGGAATCTGACAGGCAAGTTTCTGAGCTTCAGGGAGGACGGAACACACGCGGATGAGGACTCGGGAGAAGACGAAGATTCAAAACGCATCTGGGAAGATAAAGATATCGGCAACCTTCTGCACGATCTGAGTCATTTTGATAAAAAACAAAAATGATCACTGCGAGAAGAAAACAGGGAGACAGGCACCATGATCAGAACCATACTCATTCCGGTTGACGGGTCACCCAACAGCGCAAACGCTGTCGATTACGGTATCTATATCGCGCCGAAACTGGAGGCGGCGCTGACGGGTCTCCATGTTATCGACATTTTGCTAATCCAGGGGCCGATGATGACCGACATCTCGACGACCGTCGGCATGCCTCCCTACGATGGTTTCTTTGAAACCATTGAAGCATCTCTGAAAGAAAAAGCCGACCTGCTGCTTAAAGACTTTGAAGACCGCTGCCGGATGGCGGCCATTCCCTGCCGTACCCAAAAAAATATTGGCAAGATCAGCGACGCAATCATTGAAGAATCCGAAAACGCAGATTTGATTTTAATGGCAAAAAAGGGCGAACACTTTCACGTAAAAGAGGGTGGAGTGATCGGATCCGTTGCCGAAATTGTCATCCGTCATTCAGGAAAACCCGTTATGGTCATTGGGGAATCCTTTCAGGTAATCGAAAGCATGGGACTGGCCTACGACGGCAGTGCCCCGTCCAGAAAAGCACTGGAACTGTCCATGATGATTTCGGAAAAAGCAAGCTGGCCGATCACCGTAATCATCGTCAGCGCAGATAAGTCGAGGGCAGCGGAATTGTCCGCACAGGTGGAAGAAACCATCCAGCAGGGCAGCGCCGACTGCGAAGTGATTATATCAACCGGGCGCGAGGCTGATGAAATTCTTAAATTTATTAAGGAGGGATCGGTGGAGTTGATGGTCATGGGCGCATATGGTCACAACCGCCTTCGCGAATTGCTGTTGGGAAGCACAACATCGCAGGTCATCCGGAAAAGTCCCATTCCCGTTTTGTTAATACGCTAAAAAATAAAAGGAGAACCTCTATGAATCAGTCCATCTCCATCAGTCCAGACGGCACGAAATATCCACTACCCGGCCAGGAAGAATACAAAAAAGAATTAGCCCGCATCGGGAAACTGGTGGGGCGAGCCCGGGAAAAGGGACAGGAAATTGTTGTGGTCATGGGGGTAGGCTTTGTCGGCTCCGTCATGGCGGCTATCATTGCAGACACAACCAAAAAGAACGGCCAGCCGGGCAAGTTTGTGATCGGCATGCAGAGACCGAGTAATAGGAGTTACTGGAAGATCCCCAAACTCAACGAGGGCATATCACCCGTCAAAGCGGAGGATCCGGAAGTGGCCCCTATGATCCGGCGCTGCGTTCTGGAAAAAAGAACCCTCGTCGCAACCTTTGTTTATGATGTATTAAAGTTTGCGGATGTTGTGGTTGTGGACGTCCAACTGGACTATGCAAAAAATCAACTGGGCAATGTGCGGAACGGCCATGTGGAAATGAGCGCTCTTGAAGAGTCCTTTGATATTATCGCCCATCACATTCCCCCGAAATGCCTGGTTCTCATCGAAACGACCGTGGCACCGGGAACCACCGAACAGGTTGCCCTGCCGGCCATGAGAAAAGTTTTCCGGCAAAGAGGCATTAAAAGCGACCCCCTGATTGCTCATAGTTATGAACGCGTCATGCCGGGAAGAAACTACGTGGCGTCGATCCGTGATTTCTGGCGTGTCTGTTCCGGTGTCAACGAAAAAGCAAAAAAAAGAGTAATTAAGTTCCTCAATGAGGTGCTCCATACAGAAAAGTTTCCCCTCACCGTGCTGGACCGGCCCATCGAATCAGAAACAGCCAAAGTCGTTGAAAATAGCTACCGGGCGACCATTCTGGCGTTCCTCGACGAATGGAGTCTGTTTGCCGAAAGAAACGGTGTGGATCTGATTAAAGTAATTAAGGCGATCAAAGTGCGTCCGACGCACTCCAATATGATTTTCCCCGGACCCGGCATCGGCGGCTACTGCCTGCCTAAAGATGGCGGACTGGGCGTCTGGGCCAACCGTCATATTCTTGGTTTCGAAGATGACTCTTTTAAAATAACGCCCATGGCGATTGACATCAACGACACCCGTTCTCTGCATGCCGCCCAGCTTGTCCGTGATGCTTTGCGCAATATGAGTTTGCCCATCGCCAGCGCGGAAGTCCTTATTCTGGGGGCATCTTACCGCGAGGATGTCGGTGACACACGCTATAGCGGATCTGAAATTCTGATCAGAAGACTGACGGAAATGGGCGCTGAAATTCGGGTACACGACCCCTATGTTGACTCCTGGTTTGAATTTGGAAGCCAGGAAGATGATCCGGGAAGCAAGTCCGTCTTCTTTCGTAACCAGAAAAAACTGAAAGACTTAAAGGTGCAAAAGGATCTGAACAAGGCCATGAAAAACATTGATGCATTGGTGCTGGCAGTCCGCCATGACGCCTATCTGTATCTGGATCCTGCCAGAATCGTGAGGGCCGCTGGGCACCCGATTGCCGTAATCGACTGCTTCGGTATTCTCGACGATGACCGCATCCGACAATATCTGGCATTAGGCTGCGATGTGAAAGGCCTAGGCAGAGGGCATATTAAAAGGCTGAAAGATCAGGTGAGTAAGACAAAAAGCTAAACTTACCGGTGTGTGGAATCCTTAATGTGTTCAGTCGTCCGGATACCGGGGTTTTTTATGAACGTCGTGTTTAATGTCTTGATGATTTGAGCTCATCATCCGGCTTTGAACGGAATGTCAAAAAGAATGATCCAGCATGGTTTTCAGTGATTCCAGCAAATCATAACGGGTCAGGTCGTATTGAATCGGCGTGATGGTAATGTAACCTTCGGACAAAGCGCCGATGTCTGTCTGCACGTCTTTGGCAGCCGCAAGCGATTCAGCTGAAATCCAGTAATAAATATTGCTGCGTGGATCCGTGCGTTTTTCAAAGGTCTCGATGACGTTGCCCTTACCCTGTCTCACCACCGCAACTCCCCTGATTTTCTCTTCCGGCAGACAGGGAATGTTAACGTTGAAGGCGCTCCCATGCAACGACGTGTTTTTTTCGATCAGCCGCACCATCCTGCCTGCAAAACGGGCGGCAAAAGTAAAATCCGCCTCCTGATGTGTATCGAGAGACACCGCCATAGACGTAACACCCATCATGGCTGCTTCCGTGGCAGCTGAAACCGTGCCTGAATAAATCACATTGTTCCCGCAATTGGAGCCGCGATTGATCCCGGAAATAACGAGATCAGGCGCTTGTCCGGCCAGTTCCTTGATTCCGATTTTTACGCAATCGGCAGGGGTACCGCAAACCGCATAACCCAGAAAATTTCCGCCCTTCGTTGCGCTCCGCACCATTAACGGCCGGAAAAGCGTAATCGCGTGACCTACCGCACTTTGTTCAATTTCCGGCGCAACAATCAGGCAATCTGCCTCTCCGGAAAGCTCCTCATAAAGCGCGGCAAGCCCCCGGGCATAAATCCCGTCATCATTCGTCAATAAAATTCTCATCGTTTATCCGCCTTTGATGCCCTGCCGCGCATTATTATTTTACTTGCACAATCTTCCCGTTTTGAACCATCAAAATAAATGCGTCTTTTTGAGCTACGCGATTACCGTTGAAAGAAACAATGCCTGTCGCTCCCCGGAAACCACGGACATCCAGCAGAGCCTCAAGGAATTCATCCCGTGTCTTAATCTTATGTTTATCCAGAATTTGCAGCACAATGTCCATTGTGTCATAAACCAACGCGTCAATGTTGCCGGGCTCACGTCCGTATTCTGCATAATATACATCAACAAAGTCATTTGTTTCCGGAAGATATCCATTTACAAAAAAACTGTCCACAAAAACAGCTCCTTCAAAAAATTCAACGCCACTTTTTATCAAATCCGGTGAGTGCCACAAACTGGCTCCCAATAATTGCACCCCCCTGACATTATAGTAAGCCAGTTGAGAAGTAATCATCTTTACACGCTGATGTGAATCCGGAATAAAGAGGGCTTCAAAATCCACCGTTGATCTACCGGAAGTGGTTTCCGCAGCAGAGTTGTCCTGCTGCTGTGAATCGATCCTGTTTCCTGTAAGTTTCCTGATCTGTGCCGAAAAATCTGTGTCCGTTTTGCGGTAAGAAACTGCCTGATGGATTGTACCGCCCATGCTTTTCACTTTATTTCGGAAAAGATTGACCATTTCAAGGCCATAATCATCCTGAGGATAGAGGACTGAAAAAACTCCAATATTCAATTTATTGTGAACATATCTCATCAAAGCATCTATCTGCTGCGTCGCCGTCAGGAAATGCTGGAATACATATTCCCCGGTTTGGGTAACACCTTCCTTGGAAGCAATTAATATCAAAGGCGTTTTTCTTTTTTGGGCTTCCTCAGCCAGGATAATCGCTTCCGCTGTACCAGACATGGCCACAAGGGCTATTACATTGACATCATCCGCGAGATAAGAAACGGCTTCTCTTATTTTTTCAGGGGTCTCTCCAGAGTCGGCAGAAACGATTTCACACGGAGGAGAAGAATGTTGTTTGAATTTCTTCAATGACAACTGGGCTGCCTCCAGTGCCCTGCGCCCTGCGTTGCCAAAGCGGCCGGTCAGGGGGAAAATGCATCCCACATTGCTGCGGCTGGTTAAAATGGAAGGGGGGCGAACAATAGATGGATATCCTTCTTTTTCTTTCGGTGCCGCCAGGGGTTTTTCAATTTTTTTTCTGACAGGCGGACCTGCTTTTTTCTTTATCAGGGGTACTTTCGCGCATCCCGCAATAAAGACAAAAAAGGACAAAACCAATATTGCCCCTAAAAGCCGATATTTCTTCATTATGCCTCCTGAAAATTTTTATTATTCTATAATATTTTTCGAGGCAGGTCGATATAAAAAAGCCCGAAACCGTATTTCACGGTTTCGGGCTTGCAACAGACATTCTTCTCTTTATTTTTTCACTTCTTCAAAATCCGCATCGACGACATCGTCGTCTTTTTTACCTGAAGCCTGATCAGCACCCGCAGATCCGGCTCCACCTGAAGCCCCCGGACCGCCAGGACCACCCGCGGTCTTGGCATACATGGCTTCCGCCAGCTTATGCGAAACATTCATCAGATCATCCTGTGCTTTCTTAATGGCATCCAGATCATCGCCTTCCAGCGCTTTTTTCACTTTTTCAATCGCTTCCTCTATTTTAGCCTTTTCCGCCGCATCAACCTTGTCACCAAATTCCTTGATGTTCTTCTCGACGGAATAAACCAGTGAATCAGCATGGTTTCTGGCTTCAATTAATTCTTTGCGGCGCTTGTCTTCCTCCGCGTGCATCTCCGCTTCCTTGACCAGTTTTTCAATTTCCGCCTCGCTCAAACCGCTGGAGGCGGTAATTTTGATGCTCTGCTCCTTCCCGGTGCCCAGATCTTTCGCGTTGACATGAACAATGCCGTTCGCGTCAATATCAAACGTCACTTCAACCTGAGGCACACCACGGGGCGCCGGCGGAATTCCCACCAGTTCAAAACGTCCGAGCGTACGGTTATCGGCAGCCATCTGGCGTTCGCCCTGAAGAACATGAATGCTCACCGCGGGCTGATTGTCGGCCGCCGTTGAAAAGATCTGGCTTTTCTTGCTGGGAATGGTCGTGTTCTTTTCGATAAGCCTCGTCATCACACCACCTAAGGTTTCAATGCCGAGAGAGAGCGGCGTAACATCCAGGAGAAGAACATCTTTGACGTCGCCTGCCAGCACACCGCCCTGAATGGCCGCGCCCACGGCCACAACTTCATCCGGATTGACACCCTTGTGTGGTTCTTTCCCGAAGATTTCTTTCACCTTCTGCTGAACGCGGGGCATGCGGGTCATGCCGCCCACCAGAATGACCTCATCGATATCCTTGCTGGACATTCCGGCATCTTTCAGTGCGGTTTGGCAGGGACCAATGACTTTATCGATCAGTTCTTCCACAAGCGATTCGAGCTTGGCACGCGAAAGCTTGATATTCATATGTTTGGGACCTGAGGCATCCGCCGTGATGAAAGGCAAATTGATGTCCGTTTCCATGGTTGTGGAAAGTTCCATCTTCGCTTTTTCCGCCGCTTCCTTCAATCGCTGCAGCGCCATTTTGTCGGTGCGCAGATCAATTCCCTGGTCCTTCTTGAATTCAGCTACCAGATAATCCATGACACGCTGGTCGAAGTCTTCACCCCCCAGGTGCGTGTCACCATTGGTTGATTTCACTTCGAAAACGCCTTCCCCCAGCTCCAGGATGGAAATATCAAACGTACCGCCGCCAAGATCAAACACGGCAATTTTTTCATCTTTTTTCTTGTCCAGACCATAGGCCAGCGCCGCCGCGGTAGGTTCGTTAATGATTCGAAGAACATTCAGTCCCGCGATCTTTCCTGCATCTTTGGTTGCCTGGCGCTGTGAATCGTTAAAGTAAGCCGGAACCGTTATTACGGCATCCGTCACTTTTTCTCCAAGATAGTCTTCAGCGGTCTGCTTCATCTTGGTCAGAATCATCGCGGAAATCTCCGCCGGCGAATAATTCTTTCCTCTTACGGTAACCTGGGCATCGCCATTGGCCGCCTCCGTAATCTTGTATGCGGAAATCTTCACGTCATATTGAATTTCTTTGGAGTTATATTTTCTGCCGATCATTCTTTTCACGGCGTAAACAGTATTTTCCGAATTGGTGATGGCCTGTCTTTTGGCCACCTGCCCAACCAGCCGCTCACCGCTATCCGTTATGGCAACAACAGAAGGCGTGGTGCGGTTGCCTTCCTGATTCGCAATAACGACCGGGTCACCGCCTTCCATAATTGCCACGCACGAATTGGTTGTTCCCAAATCTATCCCAATAATTTTTCCCATTTTTCTTCCTCCTTATTCTCCATTAGCCTCGCTTATTTCACAATCACTGTTTTCTCCGGTCTTTTTGCAAACACAGACTCTTGATGGCCGAATCAATCTGCCGTTGAGCAAATAGCCCTTTTCCATCTCGCTCACAACCTGATTGTCCTGATGATCCACGCTGTCCACCCTCATCAGCGCCTCGTGGAAATTCGGGTCAAAATCAGCTCCGATACTTTCTATTCTCTCCACCCCGTGCTTTTTCAAGCAGCACAAAAACTGGTCCTGAATCAGGGCGATCCCGTCTTTAAAAGCCTGTGCATCGCTGCTGCCCCTGTGCTCAAGAGCGCGATCCAGGCTGTCCAGAAAGGGCAGAATATCTTTTATTAAATCCTCTTTACCAAACTTAATGATATCGGCTTTATCCCGGGCCGCCCGTTTTCTGAAATTATCCAATTCAGCCACTGCCCGAAGGTAAAGATCATAATTTTCTTTGGCTTCTTTTTCTTTCGCTTCGAGTGCTTCCTGCAACTGTGTTAATTCATCGCCCTGCGGGAAAATCTCTTTTTCTGTCGAGTCGACCGTTTCGGCCGTTTCCACCTTTATTTTTTTGTCCGTATGTTCTTTTTTTGTTTTCACTACCACTCCTGCAGCCTTTTCTTATTTTAAATCCGGTTTCTGGAATAATTTTATATCAACCAGCTCGCAAATCGCATGACTGGCTGTGATATGTGTTTCCTGAACGCGCGCCGTACTGTTTGACGAAACATTCAGCAACAAATCCGCAATTTGGCCAATCGCCCCGCCATCCCCACCGGTAAAAGCAAAGGTGATCAGTCCCATCTTCTTGGCCGTTTCGAGACCTTTGATTACATTGGGAGAATTACCACTTGTGCTGATCCCCCACGCTACGTCACCGGGCTGTCCCAAAGCACGAATCTGCTTGGAGAAAATTTCCGAGAAATCGTAGTCATTTCCAACAGAGGTAATAACGGATGTATCCGTTGTCAACGCGATGGCCGGCAGCGGGGGCCTTTCGATCATGAAGCGGTTCACAAACTCGGCGGCGATGTGCTGCGCATCCGCCGCAGAACCACCGTTGCCGAAAATCAAAATTTTATTTCCTGCTTTCAGGGCGGCTGTCAGTACCTCAATGATATTCACCAGACGGCCGAGATTATCGTTGATAAAAGCCTCCTTGACCCGGCAACTCTCCTTGAATATCTTGACCACATGATCTTTCATGATTCCCAGCCCTTAGTTCATTATTTGACCCTCCGCTGAAGCGCGCCTAATATATGAACTGGAATATAGAGTGTCAAGGGTGGAAGCCCATTTTATCCTGATGCTCCCTCAATATTCCCTCTGAAGGACGGTCGCAAAACACACCCCCAACTGCCCTTGACAACATCATTTTCATTCATATATTTTGATTAAAAGAGGAAAATGATGAATAACAGCAAATAGTTACAAAAAAATACACGTAAAGAGAGGAGGAAAGTTTATGTTCAACCCTGGTTTATGGAGAGTAAGAAGATTTTCCGATGTCATGCCGGAAATCATGCATCTGCAGCAGGAAATGAACCGACTTTTTTCCAGTGCAGGTCAAAAGACTACACAGGATTATCCTGCAGTCAATATCTGGGAAAAAGACGGTGCCTCAATTGTAACAGCTGAACTTCCCGGAATCGACTCTGAAAAAATGGACATTACCGTCTCCGGCGATGTATTGTCCATTGCAGGAACAGCCCTGAAGGAGAACTTTGACAAGGGCGAAACCTATTTACGCCAGGAAAGAGGGATCGGAAATTTCAAACGCAACATTCAGATTCCGTATCAGGTCGAGGTAAAGGCTGTTGAAGCAAAGTACGAAAAAGGGATATTGATGGTTACACTACCCAGAATCAAAGAAGATTTACCCAAGAAGATTAAAATCAAATAAAAGGAAAGGAGGTATACTTCCATGGCAGAACAAGAAATGCAAAAAACTCAAAACGCGCCGACAACGGAACGTATCCGCAATGTCAAGGTATTTGCGCCTCGAGTGGATATATACGAGAATAAAGATTCCCTGTTTTTGTTAGCCGATATGCCGGGTGTCGACGAAAAGACCGTAGATATTGAACTGGAAAAAAACGTATTGACGATCACGGGAAGGGTGGATAACGGCCGGATTCATGATGCCACCATGATGTATTCGGAGTATGAGATTGGCGATTACGAGAGGGTTTTTACTCTGTCGGATGAAATTGACCGCGATAAAATTGTGGCAACCGTAAAAAACGGCGTTTTGCGTCTGGAATTGCCGAAAGCGGAAAAGGTAAAACCGAAGAAGATTGCCATTAAAGCGGCGTAAAAAAAGGTTCAAGGGCCAAGGGCTAAGGTTCAAGGAAAAAGGCAAAAGGAAAAAGGATAAAGGCTAAAGGAAAAAGATTTAATTTTTATTTCAGAATTTAAAGAGAGGAGGATATGGTCATGAGAATAAGAAATTTGTTGCCGGCAGTGCAAAGACCGGAAAGAAGTGATGTTGATCATCCCTTCTATTCTTTGCAGCATCAGATGAATAGTTTGTTCGATGATTTTTTCTCCGGATTTGATATGGTGCCTCGTTCCCTCAAAACCGGCGGATTCGCGGCTTTCATTCCGTCTGTCGATGTAAAGGAAAGCGACAAAGAATTTACGATTCGCGCCGAGCTCCCCGGCGTAGAGGAGAAGGACATCGAAGTCACTGTCACCAATGATACCGTAACAATCAAAGGAGAAAAGAAGGAAGAAAAAGAAGACAAGAGTAAAAACTACTACTACATGGAACGTTCATACGGTTCCTTTAACCGGGTGATACCACTCTCTTCAGAAACAGATGCCAATAAGTCTGAAGCCAGTTTTAAAAACGGTGTCTTAAACATCACCGTTCCCAAGAACCAGACAGCAAAGGCAAAGGGAACGAAAGTTCCGATCAAAGCGGCCTAAACCGAAAAAGCCCTGCCCTCTGTCAGCTGAAGGCAGGGCTTTTTCATGTAATCAGGAGCTCCCGTGAGTCCACAAAGAATATGAATTTTTTAAAAAATCAAACCTGCAGGTTCTCTATAACCGTGGCTACGCCCAAGCCTCCTCCGCAACAGGAACTGAAGCATCCGTACCTGCTACCTTTTTTCATCAGCTCACGCATGGTGAAGATACCGATACGGGCACCGGAAGCGCCGTTTGGATGACCGAAAGATATTGCGCCGCCGTTCGGGTTCCACTTTTCCCAATCCACTTTCTCTCCCGTCTGTTTTTCCAGTTCGGCGGCCACAGCCAGGTTCTGGACAGCAAACGCCTCATTGCATTCCATCACATCCATCTGACTCAATTTTAAGCCGGCTTTTTTGAGCGCGAGAGGCACGGAATACGCCGGAGCAATCCCCATGATTTTTGGATCAACACCGCAGTCACCGCCGGCCAGCCATTTGGCCCAGGGCGCCAACCCCAACTGTTCGGCTTTTTCTCTGGTCATCATCAAAACGAAAGCAGCACCGTCATTGCGGCCGGAAGAATTGCCGGCTGTAACCGTTCCGTCTTTGACGAAAGCCGGCGGAAGTTTGGCAAGACCTTCCATCGTGGTTTCAGGGCGGGGAAATTCATCCACTTTGAACTCGATCGCGGGTTTCTTGCCCTGAGGCACCATGATCGGCAGAATGTCCTCGGCGCAGAAACCGGATTCGATCGCATTTTTAGCACGCTGCTGACTCCGATAAGAAAATTCATCCTGCGCCTCCCGGGAAATATTATACATCTGCTGGAGCTTTTCTGCCGTAAAGCCCATGTTCATCGTAGCAGCGTCCCTCGAAGGAGCAAGTGAATAGGCAATCGGCATCGGAGGAATCATGCGGAAAGGTTCCGTGGTCATCGGAAACCGGCACGGAGCCTGGCTGTAGGATTCAAACCCGCCTGCAATCATAATATCGGCCTGACCTGCCAGAATTTTCCACGCAGCATGATTGATGGAGTCAATTGCTGAACCGCATTGCATTTCAATATAAGAAGCCGACGTAGTATCCGGAAGCCCCGAGGCCAGAACTGCCCAGCGTGCCGGGTTGATTGCCGTGTTGCCGCCAATGGCCGATCCCATAAAAACCGAATCCACCACGCCTCCTTTTTCCAGAACCTTCGTCTTTTCCAAAAGACCCTTCATGGCAAGTCCGGCCAGTTCTTCGCCCATCATGTTCCGCAGCGTTCTCCCCAGCGTGCCAAAGGCGGTTCTGATTCCGCCTGCAAATACAACTTCCCTGTTCATAATTCCTCCCCCATGATATTTTTGTTATTTATTTCTTGTAGCTGTACCAGCCTTCACCCGTTTTCTGACCGTATTTGCCTTCTGTGTAACGTTTCACAATACTGGGAGATGGCAGATCGGCGGGGTTGCCGGTTTCGTAAAAGTGGCTCATGCCGATATCATAGGCCAGATCAATACCGGTCAGGTCCAGCAAACGGAAAGGCCCCATCGGATGACCGGCGCCATAGACGCATGCCTTGTCGATATCTTCAAAAGAAGCCACGCCCATTTCCAGCATCCAGAGTGCCTCTTTGTGAATCACACTGAAAATCCGGTTTAAAACGAATCCATCGACCTCCTTCCTGATATGGATGGGGACTTTATCGATCTTGAGGCAGAAATCCATCATGCACTTGGCCGTTTCATCCGAAACATGGGGCCCCTGGACCACTTCCACCAGTTTCATCACCAGGGCAGGGTTGAAGAAGTGGAGATTGCATACCTGGGAGGGCCTTTTTGTGGCATCGGCAATTCTGGAGCTCACAATGAAAGAGCTGTTGCTAGCCAGAATGGCGTCAGGCGGCGCATATTTGTCCAGCTCGGCAAATACTTTCCTTTTCAGATCGATTCTTTCCAAAACGGCTTCGATTACAACGTCAGCGTCTTTCGCGGCTTCCTTCAAATCCCCGGTAAAGGAGATTCTTGCACGGGCCGCCTTTGCCGTATCTTCTGTCATTTTCCCTTTCTGTACGCGGCCTGCCAGATAGGTATCTACAAATTTCTCCGCTTTTTCCAAAACGGCCGGAATGACATCCGTACTGACGGTTTTAAAGCCGGAAAGTGCGCACTGCAGCGCAATCTGATGTCCCATGTTACCGGCACCAACAACACACACATTCTTCACGTCTTCAATCTTCATCTTTTGATCCTCGCTTTCATGGATTTTTGTTGAAAAAGTTATGAAAAACAACCCTTTTTCCAAGATGATAAAATACAACTATCATTCGTTGTATGAATTATTTTGCCCTGATAATTTTGTCAAGCGATTTTTTCAATTTATATTGACAGATGGGGTATTTTTGTTATAAAAATGTACAGCGATTTCTGAAAGGGTTGTAAAAAATCCATGAGAAAAAAAACATTGTCTGAACCTAAATCCAAGCCACGAAAAACCAACGTTCTGTTTCAGAAAAGACAAATGCAGATCATTAAAAAAGCCACAAAACTTTTCATGAAAAAAGGGTATGTTCAGACATCCATGCGGGAAATTTCCAGAGCGACAGGCATTGATATCCGGAATTTGTACTACTTCATTAAAAGCAAGGAGGATATTCTTTTCCTTGTTTTTGAAATGATCCACAAACGGGAGGAAGAGCTCTTCGAACAGGAAGGATTGATGACGGTGGACGATCCCCTCGAACAGCTCAAGACGCTGATTCATGAATTCATTTATTACAGTTATGACTACGCCGATGAAATCCTTCTTTTATACCGGGAATCAAAAGCCCTTTCAAAACGTCTGCTTAAAATTATTCTGGCCAGGGAAAGCAAGGTGGTCTCCTACCTGGAAGAAATCCTTAAAAAGGGAAAAGCAAGAAAAGTGTTTCATTTTGAGGACGCATCATTTACAGCCAACATGATTATTTACCAGTTATCCCTGCGCGCCCTGCGTCGCTGGAATATGAAAAAATATTCCAAAGAAAAACTGATCGATCTTCTTGAAAAACAGATTTTAAAATCGGTATTGGCCTGATGGTCTTTGTAACAGATGAAAGTAAAAGCCGGGAGCCTACCCCCGGCTTTTTTATTGGGCAATGATAAGGCCCGCACATTAGCCTGAACAAAGGCATTGCAAGCACCAGGCCGATATGTTAGACAAATTGCCGATTATTACCATTGGGGAGCATACCATATTTATGAAGTACGAACCGATTGCCATCGAAGAAAAATGGCAAAAGAAGTGGGAGCAGGATAAATCCTTTAAAGTCACCAAAGATCCTCATAAGAAAAAATACTATCTGCTGGAAATGTTTCCCTATCCTTCCGGCAAAATTCATATCGGTCATGTCCGTAATTACACCATCGGCGATGTGGTCGCCCGCTACAAGCGCATGCGGGGATTCAATGTCCTGCATCCCATGGGCTGGGATTCCTTCGGTATGCCGGCGGAAAATGCCGCCATCGAGCATAAAATCCATCCGGCAAAGTGGACCTATGAAAACATCAGTCACATGCGTAAACAGCTCAAGCGCATGGGCTTCAGCTACGACTGGGACAGGGAAATCGCCACATGCGACCCCAAATACTACCGATGGGAGCAGCTCTTTTTTATCTGGATGTACGAAAAAGGCCTGGCCTATAAAAAACGCTCCAGCGTCAATTTCTGCACCAAATGCGATACGGTTCTGGCAAACGAACAGGTCGAAGGCGGCCTTTGCTGGCGCTGCGGCACGGAAGTGACAGAAAAAGTCCTCGATCAGTGGTTTTTTAAGATCACCGCCTATATCAATGAACTGCTTGAATACTGTGACAAACTGCCCGGCTGGCCGGAACGCGTCATGACGATGCAGAAAAACTGGATCGGCAAAAGCTACGGCTGTGAAGTAGATTTTCCCATGGCCAACGGTAAAGGAGCAATTAAAGTCTTCACGACCCGACAGGACACCCTTTTCGGCGCGACGTTTATGCTGATCGCCGCCGAACACCCACTGGTCATGGAGCTGGCCAAAGGGAAACCCTGCGAAAGCAATGTCCGGTCATTTGTTGAAAAGGTCAAAAAACAGGACAAGCTCATGCGGACCTCCGAGTATTATGAAAAGGAAGGTCTGTTTCTGGATTCCTATTGCAAAAATCCGCTCACCGGACGGGAAATGCCGATTTACGCTGCCAATTTTGTTCTGGCCGATTATGGAACAGGCTGCGTGATGGCCGTTCCCACGCACGATCAACGGGACTTCGAATTTGCCAAAAAATTTAACCTTCCGCTGATAGTTGTCATTTCCCCAAAAGACAGGACACTGGATCCGGCAACTATGACCGAAGCATACGTGGATGAAGGAATTCTGGTCAATTCCGGTCAATTTGACGGCATGGAAAACACGAAGGTTCTGGAGGCTATCGCTGATTTCCTGGAATCCCAGGGAAAAGGCCGCCGAACCATCCAGTATCGTCTCCGCGACTGGGGCATTTCACGTCAGCGCTATTGGGGAGCCCCCATTCCCATGATCAACTGCGACAAATGCGGGATCGTTCCTGTAAAAGAGGAAGATCTTCCGGTTGTCCTACCCGAAAATGTCGTCTTCAGTCCGGAGGGCGGTTCTCCCCTGGCTGCGCTTCCCGAATTTGTCAATACGGTCTGCCCCAGTTGCGGAGGGAAAGCTTCCAGAGAAACCGACACCATGGACACGTTTGTGGAGTCGTCCTGGTATTTCGATCGCTACTGCTGTCCTGATTATGACGAAAAGCCGGGTCTGGACCGCAGAACCCTCGATTACTGGATGCCGGTTGATCAGTACATTGGCGGCATCGAACACGCGATTCTGCATCTGCTTTACTCGCGGTTTTACACCAAAGTATTGCGCGACTTCGGCGTTATCGGTGTAGACGAACCCTTTACCAACCTTCTGACACAGGGCATGGTCTGCAAAGAAACCATGAAATGCCCGGAACACGGCTATCTTTTCCCCGAACAGGCCACCGATGGCAAGTGCCACATCTGCAGAAAGGATGTCATCATCGGCAAAACGGAAAAGATGTCCAAATCACTCAAAAATGTAATTGACCCGGATGATCTTATTCAGCGTTACGGCGCCGACACAGCAAGGATTTTCTGTCTATTTGCCTCGCCTCCGGAAAAGGACCTGGAATGGAGCTCGCAGGGCGTGGATGGATCTTTCCGCTTTCTTTCGCGTCTGTGGAGAATCATTGACGATTATCTGGAAGATATCAAAACGGTTTCAGCACCCCCAAAAGAAGCCTTGTCGGCCCAAGGAGATCTCAAGGCCTTGCGACGAAAAACGCACCAGACCATCCGCAAGGTCACCATGGACATTGAAGACCGCTTCCATTTCAACACCGCAATCAGCGCTGTGATGGAACTGGTCAATACACTCTACGCTGTCGAACGACCGGCAAAAAACGACCGGAATGCGCTGGCGGTCATCCGTGAAGCGCTGGAATCGGCTGTCCTGCTTTTGGCGCCGATCGTTCCGCATATCACGGAAGAACTCTGGCAAATAATGGGGAATCAAATATCTGTAGCCGAAATGCCCTGGCCCGACTTTGATCCAGCGATCGCCAGTGAAGAAGAAATGACCATCGTGATTCAAATCAACGGCAAGCTGCGCAGCCGGATGACTGTCCCGGTTGATGAAGATGGCGAAAAAATAAAGGCTGATGCGCAGGCTGATGAAAAAATTGTGGCGATGCTCAAAGACGCAACGATTGTAAAAGTGATATACGTCCCCAAAAAACTGGTGAATATTGTAATAAAACCGTAAGCAGGAACCATCCATGAAAAAACAAAACTTCTTGTCAGCGATAAAATCAGGGTTGACCCTTCTGATCGTGTTGGTCATTTTCGGCTGTGGGTATACATTCGCCCCTCAGGGCGAACACATCGACAGCCGTATACAAAATGTCTATGTGGCACCTTTCGGCAACAGAACAGCCCTGGCCGAAGTGGAAAATTACATGCGCTCCGCATTTATTGACCAGGTTATCCAGAGCAACCGCTTTCAAACCGTTTCGGACATCGAACAGGCGGACGCGGTGATCAGCGGCAACATTCTTAATATCAGCACAAGCACACTCTCCTACCGGGACAACCTGCTGGCGGCCGAAGAGAGGATGACTGTTATCCTCGAAGCCAGTTTCCGTGAAAAAGACACAGGGAAAACCATCTGGTCTTCGCGAAATATCGTCGGTACCGTGGATTACAGACTGATTGACGATACCAACCCCCTACCTGCCAGAAAACAGGCTCTTTCCAAACTGGCCCAGGACACGACGGAAAATGCTTTCAATATGATGATGGCTGATTTTTAAAATTCCTCCCTTCGCGAGGCTTCATGAAACCTTCGATTTATCAATCAGGGCGATTTTTTCTCTTTTGCGCCTCGGATGAAAAACAGGCCGCGGAGCGCTGGCCGTCTGAATCATCCATCATCAAAGAAACACGACAGCCATCTTCATTCTTCCGTAAACTTTCTTCTGGTTATCTGCTGGCCGTTGATTCCGGTGTGGACGTGCTATGCCCGGAGCACTCCCTGCAAAGACTCTTTACCGTTGCCCGGGAGACCGGAGCAGGGATCGTTTACCCGGACTTTCTTACAACCACTGCCAATGGCCGCGCTGCCCATCCGCTTAACGACTGCCAACCGGGATCGATCCGCGATGATTTCAACTTTGGTCATTTTTTCATTCTTTCCTCCAATGCAATTCAAGCCGCCATGAAAAAATACGGTGCGCCCGGATCCGATCCGGACACCGCTCTTTATGATTTGCGACTCAAAATTTCTCTTGACTCGGTCATTCTCCATCTGCCGGAATTCCTTTATACAGCGTCCATCAAAAAACAGCAGAAGAAAAAAAATGGAAAGTCAGAAACACATTTTCACTATGTCGCAAAAGAAAATTTTGCCCGCCAGAAAAAGTTTGAAAAAATTGCGACGCAGCATTTGAAACGTATCGGCGCGTATTTACCGGCACGAACAAAAAAAGCGACTCAGGAATCGGCGGACTTTCCATGGGAAGCCAGCATTGTCATTCCGGTGCTCAACCGCGAAAAAACGATTGCCGATGCGCTTCAAAGTGCCCTCTGTCAGAAAACGAATTTCCCTTTTAATGTCATTGTCGTTGACAACCATTCGACGGACAAGACAGCAATAATTATAAAAAAATTTTCGGCAAAACATCCCAACCTGCGGCATCTGGTACCCAAACGACGCGACCTGGGCATTGGCGGTTGCTGGAATGAAGCGATTTATTCACCCCACTGCGGACGGTACACGGTTCAACTGGATTCCGACGACGTTTACAGTTCACCAAAATCTCTGCAAACCATGATCAATACTCTGCGCAGGGGAAAATACGCAATGGCCGTCGGCTCCTATACTCTGGTAGACCAACGGCAGAGAGAGATTCCGCCCGGGCTCATTGATCACCGGGAATGGACCTCCCAAAACGGCCATAACAATCTGCTTCGGATCAACGGAATGGGCGCACCGAGGGCTTTTAATACAAATGTCCTGCGCCGGTTCGGCTTCCCCAATGTGAGTTATGGGGAGGATTACGCGGTGGCCCTGCAGATAACACGGGAGTTCAAAGTCGGCAGAATTTACGAAAGCCTCTATCTGTGCCGTCGGTGGGCAGATAATACCGACGCAGGTCTTTCCGTCGAACGGCAAAACCAAAATGACTATTACAAAGACAGGCTACGAACGATGGAACTGCGCGCCCGCCAGCTGATCAACGAAGGCCGGCCAATTCAGACGGCGTCCCGGTCCATTCAGCTGAATCCCGTTTCTGCCAGTTTCACGGGATCGGGAAACATCTCGCTACCTGCTCTCTGCCGGGATCTTGATCATCGCCAGAAAGAAACATGGCCCGAGTTTGCGGCTGCCTGCCGGGACCTGAAAAACATAAAGACCAGACAGCTCTCATGCGGCAGATATACCATCACGCTGCAATACAATCCCGCACGTGCGGTAAGCGGCGGCGCTGCGGTGGACAGGGAGTCCATAAAAAAACGCCCCTGTTTTCTATGCCGGAAAAACCTGCCTGACGCCCAACAAGCCATATTATACAGGGATGATTTTCTTATCCTGTGTAATCCAGCCCCGATCTTTAACCGGCACTTTACGATTGTCACCCTCCGGCACCGGCCACAGAACATTGTCTCATCTCTGGATCGGCTCCTGAAGCTTTCCGCCGATGTTGGGCCGGATTATATCGTTTTCTACAACGGTCCGTTTTGCGGAGCTTCCGCGCCCGATCACGCTCATTTCCAGATGATTCCATCCAACGTCCTGCCGTTTCTGGCCCGATTCAACAAACTCCCCCTGACCAAGGCCGCCTCTTCCGTTCAAATCACAGCAGGAAAACAATTTGATCGTGCTGTCATTGTTATGGAATCCGGCAATGCGGCCGCTTTGATGAAGCAATTCAACCGTTTCGTAAAAGCTGCGCGGAAAATCCTGGCAAAAAGGGATGAACCACCGGTGAATGTCATTTGTTCTTACGCCGGAAAGACCTGGCGACTGACCATTTTCCTGCGCCGGAAGCATCGTCCCGACGCTTACTTTGCCAAGGGCAAAAAGAATATATTTATTTCCCCGGGCGCCATTGACATGGCCGGTGTTGTGATCACACCGCGGCTGTCGGATTTTGAACATCTTTCCTGCAGCACTCTGAGCGCAATCTATAACGAAGTCTCGCTCAACGAGGAAATGCTCGGGATAATACTCAAGGAGTTTACATAATGCCGGATGATGATATCATTATCGACAGCGCTATGAGTTTTGCTGCAGCCATTGAAGGTTCCACGGCACCTCTTGAAATCATAGACTCTCTGTCCATGATTGACGTGTATTACTATTCTTTTGACGGCCTGCGTCATCAGGGGCAGATCCTTGTTGATGCAAGGCTTGAAGACGACATCTACGAAATATTTGAACTAATCGACAGACTGAAATTTCCAGTTGGCAAAGTGATCCCCATTGTTTCTTACCGCTGGGAAGACGGTGATTCCATGGCGGACAATAATTCTTCCGCATTCAACTTCCGTGTCATCGCTGACACCAACAAACTGTCTCTCCATTCTTTCGGGCGCGCCGTGGACATCAATCCCTTACAGAATCCCGTGATTTATCCCACCGGACTGATCGCACCCGCCGGAGCCGTTTATCGTCCGGCAAACCGCGGCACGTTCACCGCAGATCATCCCGTTGTTCGTGAATTTCTCCAGCGGGGATGGCACTGGGGAGGAAACTTTGAACAGCCTAAAGACTATCACCATTTTGAGAAGACATAAGAAGCCTGATCATTCCACCCGTCCTGAAGGATAGCGGACTCCTCAGTTTTACCCATCGGTTTTACACATCAGCTTCGCATATAAAAAAAGGAGGAACCTGAAGGTTCCCCCTTTTTTATTGAACCCGGGAAAATACTTCTAGACGGCAAAAGCTTCTTCGCTAATGTTCATAGCGCTCTGCTCATCCTTCTTTAAATTGTCCAGTTTGGCCGGTACGAGACCGGTGATGCGGTTGATAAAGAATTTTGCACCCTGGATCTTGCCGCTGTAGAAAGCCTTGTCCTTATCGTTTGTGGCATTGGCAAGACCTTTGGTCGCAACATTGGCCATCCAGACATGCAGCCAGCCGACGAGAGCGTCGGATAAGCAATTGAGGTAGTCACAGGCGCCAATCAGAGGAACGAAAGGCGTGGTTTTCATCATCTTTGCAAAATCCATTGCGGTTGCCGCACAGGCATTGAGGGCGCCTTCGACGATTTCCGCTTCCGCCTTCAGGCCCTCGTTGTTTTTCGCTTCGGCAATGGCCGCCTGGGTCAGACCCAGCAGATTCATGAAATACAGGCCTTTCTTCATACCAAGCTTGCGGCCCAGCAGGTCCATCGCCTGGATACCATTGGTGCCTTCGTAAATCAGGTTGATCTTCTGGTCACGCATCATCTGCTCGACCGGGTATTCACGGCAATAGCCGTAACCACCGTAAGTCTGAACGGCATCGCCACATACTTCCATGCCTCTCTCCGTGCAGTAGGACTTGACCATCGGGGTGAGCATTTCAATCATGCCATGCCAGTATTCTTTCTGCTGTTCGTTGTTCTCAAGACCGGCGTTAAATTCCTGGTCCATCGCATAGTAGCACAGGAAAGCCAGAGCGCGCATACCTTCGGTAATGCTCTTCTGCTTTAAGAGCATGCGGCGCACATCCGGATGCTGAATAATCGGCACTGCCTTTGCATTCGGATCTTTCAATGCCACGGCAATGATGTTCGAGCCCTGGATGCGCTGCTTGGCGTAGTCGAGCGCATGCAGGTAAGCCGACATGGCCAGGGACACACCCATCATTCCCACGCCCTGTCGTTCTTCGTTCATCATCTGGAACATGATCTTCATACCATCGCACTCTTCACCCATGAGATAACCGATGCATTTTCCGTCGGTGCCGAAGTTCAGAGTACAGGTGGCGTTGCCGTGGATACCCATTTTGCTTTCGATGTTGCCGCATTGCACATCGTTGGGTTCTCCCAGTTCGCCCTTTTCATTGAAACGGATCTTGGGAACCATAAAGATGGAAATTCCCTTCGTGCCGGCCGGGTCACCTTCGATGCGGGCCAGCACCGGATGAATAATATTCTCTGTCAGGTCATGATCTCCGGCAGAAATGAAACACTTGGTGCCAACGATGGAATAAGTACCGTCTCCATTCCTTTTAGCTGTAGTTTTCAGGATGCCCAGGTCAGACCCCGCACCCGGTTCGGTCAGGCACATTGTGCCAGCCCACTGGCCGGAGAACATCTTTTCGATGATAATGTCACGCAGGGGGTTTTTGAAGTGATCTTCCATCAACCGTGCCGCGCCATGGCTCAAACCGGCATACATGAGAAACGCCTGATTGGTAGCCAGAAACATGTTGGCAACAGCAGCCCCAATAATGAACGGAAAGGACTGGCCGCCAACTTCAGGTGAATCGGCTGTGGTCATCCAGCCGCCTTCGCAATACAGTTTCCAGAGGCGGTGGTAGGATTCCGGTGCATAAACCTTTCCATCCTTGAATACAGCTTCAACCGGTTTACGATGAACCTCATCCGGATAAGTGGGAGCTATCTCAACCTCGGCAAATTTCTGCGCCTGATCGAGCACCATGTTGCACATATCCACATCGTGATCGGCATAGCGGCCTTTGCCCAGAATGGTTTCCCCGATATTGAAAACCTCATTCAGCTGGAATTTTATATCCCTCTCATCAATCCATAAACTTGCCATACAAACCTCCTTACTTCTATTTATTTACGACATTGTGGCTCTATATCGTATTATATGGCCGTTAGTCAACATCCGCTTCGAGAAACATTGCCGGAATAACAACACATTAATAATAACAGGCATTTAAAATCATTGCAAATGCGTTTTTCGTCGCAAAAGTCTGTAAAACAGAAAAAACAAAAGATTGCGCTCTATTTTAGGGATCCGACCGGTAATGACAAACATCAGGCCATGTTGATCGTATGAATTTTCAGCAGAAAATCCTTGAACTTCTCTTTTGTCGTCTCTTTGATTGATTCAAGCCGGACAATCACTGCCTTGTTGTAGAAGGTATATCCATTTTCAATGATTTCCGGATCATTATCATCATCAATGAAGCGCTCCATAAATTTCATGGTAAACGCCCTTGCCTCTTTCTCATCTTTCGCAGTCACTAAATAGTGATGATATTCCAGATCCTCATCCTGCGTTTCGGAAATTTTCACTCTGTAGTCAGGCATTGTCTCTCTCCAATAATGAACATGTAATTATATTTGGCATCTTCTGTTCGCTTTCTGAGAATCATCATCAGCGTCTTCAGATTATATTCATTCAATAAAAATTCAGCCCCGTAGGTTCGTAATACGGATTCTGTGGATTTTCAAGAATTTTTAATTTTTTCGAAGTTCTGAATTGTATCGTGCAAAAAATAAAAGTGGATCCAGAACAATTGAAAATAATGTCCCTATACAGGAAAATCAAACAGGATATTTCCCCGCCTGTTTTTTGCTTTTCTTTTGATTATACATCAATTGGTCAGCCTCGTACATCAATTCATGGATTGAACAGGGCACCGAAGGATCGTAATCTGCGATGCCGATACTCATGGAAATGATATAAGGAAGATCAGAAGCGGCGCATTCCTCATCAGTCCTGCATTGCAAACGTTTCATAATAACTTCGGGCAGTTCAGGACTGTCGTAAACGAGCGTGGCAAATTCATCTCCCCCGAGGCGGGCAACAATATCGGATTCCCTGAATGTATTTTTCAGGATCGCGGATGTTCTTCTCAGTGCGCGGTCACCCTCTTCATGCCCCCAGGTATCGTTGATAAACTTCAGGCCGTCAAGATCGATGAAAAAAAGAAGCATTTTTTTACAGGACCGGACAGCTGCTTTCATTTGCTGCTCGGCGAGGGAGATAAAACCTCTTCTGTTGAGCAATCCCGTCATGGGATCAATAATGGCCATCAGGCGGATCTCCTCCTCTGTCCGCTTGCGCTCGGTTGCGTCCCTAGCAACAAGAAGGATTCCCGAAGGTTCACCTCGATTCCATAGTGTGGAGGATTTTACATCGAAGTAAAGCGGATCATCACCCGGCGATCTCATGATTTTCGACTCGTAAGACAGGGTCTCTGAAAAGCCTCTGCTGAGTAAGTCAAAAATTTGATCATAATGATGTTCAACTGAATCCGGGGGCAGGAAATCTTTCAAAACCATTCCGACAACCGCCTTGCCGCTGGCAAGTGCTTTTGCCGCCGGGTTGGCGTAAGTAATCATTCCCTTCATATTGGTCGTTACAATCGCATCCTGGGCGGTTTCGGTAAGGTTTCGGAACTTCGCCTCGCTTTCCCGCAGTGCCTCTTCAGCCCGTTTGCGCTCGGTGATATCACGGATAATCCCTCTGAACCCAACAGGCTTGGCCTGAACATCCCTTATCAGAGAGATGGAACTCTCAACGGGTATTTTCCCGCTTTCTTTAGTAATCAACTCCCAATCGATTCCCTTGATAGGCTCCCCCGTAAGGAAAACCTTATGGTAGGCCTCGAACACCTTGTTCGCATTCTCGTCATCCACATACTCCCGGAAATTCAGACCCATCATGAAATTATCCGCATAACCGAGATTCATCACGGCTGCAGCATTGAAAAATGTGAGGTTCCCCTTCAGATCCACCTCATAATAGGCTTCCTCCATGTTATCGAGGATATTCCGGTAACGCTCCTCTCTTTCGCGGTAACGTGCTTCACTGTCCCGGAGCGCTTTTTCCGCAAGCTTGCGCTCGGTAATGTCCCGGAGGTTAACAATTCCTGATTCAATTTTCCCCCGATTGATCAAGCTGCTTCCCGTAACCTCGAATATGCGCCAGTCTCCATCCCTGTGACGAATACGCATCTCAGACCGCAGATGAGGGGCGTTGATATCTTTGGCAATTTTAATAGCTATTTCAGTTAAATATTTTAAGTCGTCCGGGTGAACAAGATCAAATAAGCCGCCACCGATTCTTTCTTCAGGTTTGTATCCTAAAACTTTTTCAATCGCGTTGTTTTCGTAGATAATAATCCCTTTTCGATTTACGATGACAATGATGTCCGCAGATTGGTCAGCTAGAGCCCGAAATCTCTGTTCTTCGCGATGCAATTTCTCCTCTGCACGTTTACGCTCGGTAACATCGCGGATAATACCCCTGAACCCAACAGGGTCACCCTGAAGTCCCCGCATCAAAGATATGGAACTTTCAACGGGCATTCTCACGCCTGTTTTGCTGATGATCTCCCAATCAACTCCCTGAACAGGCTCCCCTGTAAGGAAAACCTTGTGGAACGCATCGAACACCTTTTGATGACTCTCCTTTTCCACATATTGGCGAAAATTCATGCCTATCATTTCATTCCTGCTGTATCCGAGTTTCCTCACTGCCGTGCTATTGAAAAACGTCATTCTTCCTTTCAGATCTATCTCGTAATACACCTCCTCCATGTTATCGAGAATGTTCCGGTAACGCTCCTCTCTTTCATGGAGGCGTGCTTCACTTTCCTGCAGGGCTTCTTCCACACGCTTGCGATCGGTAATATCGCGGAGATTAACTACGACTGCTTCAACAATGCCTTTCTGCTTCAGATGGCTTGCACCTGCTTCAAAAATATGCCAATTCCCTTCAATGTCCTGCACACGCACTTCACGTTGCTGAACCGGAGCATTTTCATCTGCAAATAATAAATTGAATGCGTCACTTAAAAAACCCACGTCATCAGGGTGCGCATGATCAAATACTTTTTCGCCAATTCTTTCTTCAGGCTTAAATCCCAGGATTCTTTCCACAGCATCGTTTTCATACAGCACCACTGCTTCCCGATTCACCACAAGAATAATATCCGAAGATTGCTGGGCAATAGCATGGAACCATTGTTTGTTTGCTTGTATTGTTTCTGCTAATTTCCCAGATTTTTCAGGCTGATCCGGCGTTCTGGGTTCACTTGGTTTTGATTTTATTTTCATATGCTTACAATAATCTTAACCTATTATTATATTAACAGGAACCGACTAAAATTTCACTTCACTATCATAAAATTCTAAAAAACATTATGAGGAATAATTTTAGAAGTCAATGGTAATTTTCTACAACAAGTGTTGGGGTTGAAACCTGGCAGTTTTTAAAAAACTTCTGATGGATTAGCATCAGGAAGAAAAGAATCTATCCATGATTATTCTCTAAACAATTGAATTATTTAGAACTATGTATGGTTCACCGCGAACGGAATTGGTATCGGAATTCTTTACATAATGAATATTTGATGTAAAATATTGTAATGAAATCTATTTCTGCGAGCCTTGATCTCTAAAACGCGCTTCTGCGCGAATTCTATTGTCGGAATGATTTACAGTAACAGACGGACCAATCAAGAACCGTCATATTTTTCACAAAATCGCTTTTAAAATTAAATAACAATATCAGAATATTATAGCATATGAACAGAAATACGCCCATAAGGCACATTATTTGCTATATTGTATCACAAAGTATTTTTTAATCATAATTGAATAACCTGGATTCGTTTCATCCTAATGAAGGGCAGGGTAAAAAGATGAGTCATCAAGAGCAGATCATTGTTAATGAACTTGATAAAAACCCTAATATTCGCATTACGGATCTGGAAAATATGACGGGGTTGCCCATCGGAGAAGTTTGCAAGATCCGATACTTCTGGAGACTGGAAAAAAAGCGGGAAATAAAGCAATTTGGCCCTCCTCACCGAAGGGAAGGAAAATCTGCCCTAAAACAGTGTTATGCGTAATCAAGAAGCCGTTTGATCAAACAGGCAACCCGCAACCCATAAATAGGCCTTCTACAGGCTTTGCTTGTATTCGTGTGATACCTGATAAATAAAAAAACAGGGTCATTTTGTTTCTGTTTTTTTCGACAGTATCTATCCCCATTCGTAATTTTTTATCATAATGGTGAAACAAACACAGAAAGATTTTTCCCATTACGCTGAGCCAACCTCATTTATGCATCAGCCTGTTCAGTTCCAGCGCACGCCTCATGATGAACCTTGCTGACTGGAGGCCGGATACGTCACTCTCGATTCCAGACATTCTCTGAATATCAAAATCACCCGAGCCCATGGAACTGGCATGCGCAGATGCGCCCAGAGGGCTTATCCCCTGATGAACACTGGCCGGAATCATTTCCAAAGTCAGAAAAGCCAGGATATGAGCCAAATGCGTTGTTTCAATTCCACCCTGCCGAAGCCAGGACACAGCCAGGCTCACACCAATTTTATTTTTCATGCGACCTGCCGTCAGATTGCCGAATACAAAAATCCGAAACCGGTCAATCATTGCCGCCATCCGCGCGGAAGTGCGCATGAAATACACGGGGCTGGCCAGCACGATGATATCCGCCGCCCCGGCTTTTTCAAAAACGGCTTGAGCGTCATCCTTCAGGGAGCAGTATTTACCGGGTTTCTGCCTGGACAGGCAAAAATTGCAATGGATGCAATCCTGAATTTTCAAACCTGAAAGATGAATCGTATCCTGTTCGATATTTTTTGCGGGCAGTCCTTTCATTGCAAGGCTCAAGAATGTTTCAACATTGCCTTTCTTCACCGGCGATCCGGAAATGCCAAGAATTCTGCAAGTCATGGTTTACCCCTTTCATCATGCTTCACAAAAATGAGCTTGCCGGTGTCAAATCCCAGGGATGATGCTCTGGATATCAACCGGTTTATGATTTCTTTGTCCAGTTCGGAGCTGCGGGCCAGAATCCACAGATAGGATTTGTCCGGTCCACAGACCAGTGCATAAGAGTAATCCTGCTTATCCAGCTCCAGAATCACGTAAGATCCGTAAAACGGGCCGAAAAAGGAAACTTTTAAGAACCCATGCGCAGGCCCATGAACAAAATACGCCTTGCCTTCGGCTTCCTTCCATTTGCCCTCACCTGCCAGACAACCTCTGTTCACGACCCGGATGCCTCCATCTTCACGACGGCTATATTCAGCCGTTACACGGGTCAATCCCCGTTCAAAAGAATGATCCAGCCTGGCAATTTCATACCACTGCCCCAGATATCGCTTGGCCTGAAAATTGTCCACCGGCTTCACACCATCCGGCATAGAGACGCAACTGACCAGCACAAAAATAAAAACCCAATTAATTTTTTTCATTTTAGATCATCCTTGCCTTTACAATAGATCATACATAGTTTACTTTATGTCAAAACGCATCAAAATCAAAGGGGGGAAATATGAAGTTAAGCGAGTATTTTGATCAGGCGGATGGTTTTGGTGTTCTTTCCACCGCTGATCAAAGCGGTAAAGTCAACGCCGCGGTCTACGGCAGACCGCACTTTATGGATGAAGAAACAATCACCTTCATTGCCGGTGACAGGCTTACTCACGCAAATCTTCAGGTAAATCCCCATGCCGCATACATCTTCAAGGAAAAAGGCGGTTACGAAGGCCGCAGGCTTTACATCACTAAAATCCGAGAGGAAAAAGACAGCCCGTTGATTGAGGAAATAAGACGGAAAAAGCATCCCTCAGGAAAAGGCAATCCCCAAAGTGGTCCGAAATTTCTGATCTTTTTTCATCTGGACAAGGTATTGCCCCTGATTGGTGACGGAACAGTTTCATGAAAAAACCGCATGAAAAAGGAGACGGGTACCATGAAAATCTTCATGACAGGCGGAACAGGTTTTGTCGGAACATTCCTGGCGGACCGTCTTATCCGGGAAGGTCATCAGGTTACAATCCTCACGCAGGCAATTACCGGCAGAGAAGCAAAAAAAAACAATCTCTCCTATCTGAACGGTGATCCTAACAGCAGGGGCAAATGGCAGGAAGCCGTTCGCGATCACGATGTCATCATCAACCTTGCGGGGGCTTCCATATTCAGCCGATGGACACAACAGCAAAAGATCATTCTGCGTGCAAGCCGCATCAACACAACAAAGCATCTGGTCGAAGCCCTGCCGGATAATGCAAGTCACATCACTTTTTTCAGCACATCCGCTGTCGGATATTACGGATTTCACGAAGATGAAGAACTGATTGAATCATCGCCTGCGGGCAATGATTTTCTGGCACGCCTGGCACATGATTGGGAAGCGGAAGCTTTCCGGGCTCAAGAAAAAAATGCGCGCGTTGTCATCACCCGCTTCGGTATTGTGCTGGGTCCAGACGGAGGAGCGCTGGGGCAAATGATTCCCCTTTTTAAATTCTTTTTGGGTGGTCCGCTGGGAAGTGGACGTCAGTGGTTTTCCTGGATCCATATTCAAGATCTCACGGAAGCAATTGTTTTCCTGCTGAAACATAAAGAAGTATCCGGCACGTTCAATCTGTGCTCTCCCCGGCCTGTCCGCAACGGGGACCTTGGGAAGACCATCGGCAAAGTATTGCACCGTCCATCCATTTTGCCCGCACCAGGCTTTATGATCAGACTGGTTCTCGGTGAATTCGGTTCTGTCCTGCTCAAAGGCCAACGCGTGATTCCCCGCCGCCTGCTTGACGCAGGATTTCAATTTCAATATCCGGGAATCGAAGAAGCGCTGAACAATATCATCGTTCATTAGCGGCAGCGTAAATTCACCGTGACATGATTTCTGTTGACAGTCCCAAACGTTGTTCCTATACTCATTCAGTCAAAAAATAATTCCAAGGATTGTTCAGGGATACATCCGATGAAGTTTCTGTCCGCGATTTTAAGCACAATATCGGGAAGCAAGATTGTTAAAGCCAACATCAGCATGCTGGCCAAGTACCTGCTGGCCATTGTGGCGCTGATCACCTTCTACAGCATTCTTTTTCATTATTTGATGGATCTGGAAGGGCAGGAGCATTCCTGGATTACCGGATTTTACTGGACGCTGACCGTCATGTCCACTCTGGGTTTCGGAGATATAACGTTCACCAGCGACATCGGCCGTGCTTTTTCTATTATTGTTCTGTTGTCAGGCGTTATTCTTCTTTTAATCCTGCTCCCTTTTGTCTTTATCAAGTTCTTTTTCGCCCCCTGGATGGACGCGCAGGCAAGAAGCCGTGCCCCTCGTGAACTTCCGATGGACACCCGCAACCATGTAATCATCACCAATTACGATCCGGTAACCTCCTCCCTGGTGGAAAAGCTCATCAGCTATAAAAAGGATTATGTGGTTTTGGTCGATGAATTAAAGCAGGCACTGGAACTATACGACAGGAACATCCGGGTGGCTATCGGCAATATTGATGACCCCAAAACCTATTCGAATCTTCGCGCTCAAAATGCAGCTTTGATTGTAGCCACCAACAGCGACCAGATGAATACAAACATCACCTTGACCCTGCGGGAAGAATTTGAACACCTGCCGATCGTTACCACCGCAGAGTCGCCTCATTCCGTGGACATCCTGCAGCTCGCGGGAAGCTCACGCGTCCTGCAGCTCTATGACCTTTTGGGAAGTTCTCTTGCGGCATGGACGATCGCAGGCGACTGCAAGGCCAACGTGATCGGCCGCTACGAACAATTGGTTATCGCCCAGGCACCGGTTATCGGGACCCCTCTTGTCGGACAAAACCTGTCCGAAAGCGGGATTCGGGAATCCTTTGGGCTTACGGTAGTGGGCATCTGGGAAAGAGGAAAATTCATCGTCCCCAAGCCGGATACCATCATCGACAGGACCAGTGTTCTTGTCTTTGCCGGAACCGAAGCTTCCGTGGCAAAATATGATGAAGTTTATTCCTTCTATCAGATCTGCAAAGTTGCCGGTGATCCGGTCATCATTGTCGGCGGCGGGC
Organism: Deltaproteobacteria bacterium ADurb.Bin151; assembly: GCA_002070455.1. Taxonomy (GTDB): domain Bacteria; phylum Desulfobacterota; class Syntrophia; order Syntrophales; family Smithellaceae; genus UBA8904. The sequence goes on along the minus strand of MWDG01000001.1, from coordinate 17,357 downwards.
GAGTCGGCCACGCGATAGCCGCACGGTTTCAGGAATCCGATATCCTCTACCTCATCATTGAAAGGAACCGCCGGAGAAACGAAGAAGACACCCACTTTGTTTACGGAGATGCTGCTGATATTCACACGCTGGAGAAAGCCTGGTTCGAAAAAGCGCCGGCAGCCCTGATCACCTCTCACGATGATGCCACTAATATTTATCTCACCAAATATCTCCGAAGTCTGAGGCCCGACATGCAGATTCTCAGCCGCGCAAGTGAGGACCGTAATATTTCCACACTGCACCGCGCGGGTGCAGATTTTGTCATGTCCTACGCATCACTCGGCGCAAATGCCATTTTCAATTTCCTGATGAACGAAGAAACGCTGCTGCTGGCGGAAGGACTGAACTTTTTCCATCTGCAGGTCCCGAGATCCCTTGTCGGCAAGACTCTGGCGCAGTCGGGCATAAGAGAGAAAACCGGTTGCACTGTTGTGGCAATACAGCACAAGGACACTGCCCTGATTAATCCTGAGCCCAACCTCCAGATGGAGAATAATGATGAACTTATCCTCATCGGCACCTATGAAGCGGAAAGCGCTTTCCTTGCCGAATTTTCATCATGATCCGAAATCATTTTTGAACACCGGCGTTACGATCGGAATAAAGTCCGCCTCCTGCCGCCCAGTTTTCTTTTTCGTATTCTTCGATCAAAACCCAGACAGCATCCGGTTTGACATCGATCGTTCGGGCAACCGCGTCCGTTACCGCTTTGGCCAGATTGCGTTTCTGTTCAACGGTTCTTCCCTTAACGATTTTTACATTTACGACTGGCATGACATTCTCCTATATTTTAAATGCCGGCTCTGAAACCAAAGACTGAAGCAGCACCGCGGCCCTTTCTTCCTGATCCGGTTTGCCGCACACAGACAGCCAGACACTGCCTTCCGCACCGGAAACCCCGCCTGCAGCAATTATTTTTGCTTTTGCGCCAGTCAATAAACCAATGGCTTCCAGCTCCGTCACAACTTCACCGGGAACGGGCAGCAGTCTGGGCCCGTGTGCTCCGGGCCTGTTGATCTCGCAGGCCAGATCGTCCAGATTTCCGTAAACGCGTTTTTCCAGGCCAACCGGAATAATCAGCCGCACACGCCTGCCGTAATATGCAGGAAGCGACACACCGATGGTTCCCGCCTGCGGGTGTCCAATCAGAATTGCAGCCCGTCTGGACTCCAGATCAACCGCATTGGCCCCTTTTAAAATCACATCGCCCTCTTTCAGTTCATCCACTGCGTCAAAAATGGTTTTGCCTTTTTGCCAGATCCCTTTTTGAATCACTACATCGCCCGGAAAACCGCTTTCATCCGGAAACCTGCCGGAGGGCAACGTCGGTTGGGAAGGAGGTAAAACAATGCCACGGAAAAAACGTTCCCGCCGGAATTCATCCGCCTGCCCGATTAAGGCAAGCAACTCCTCGGCCACGTAACCGTTGGTCGTACCGGCAATAATGACAATCGTTTTGCCTTTCAGCGCGGAGAGCACCTCCGGATGGCCGGCCATGCCTTTGCCGATAAGTCTTTTACCGGCCGCCGGTGTAAGTGAAAATTGTTTCATCAATAATGCCCCCTTCCCCGTTTATCTATCAAAACGTCCTCCCCGGCAGATAATCCTCACGGATCGGAGAAAATATTTCCACAGCCACGGAATCTTCCAGGACTTCAGCACTGTGTTCAACATTCATACGGATGCACCAGCTGTCTCCGGGAAGCGCTACGAAGCTCTCTTCCCCTGTAATGAAGATCATGCGGCCGCTTACGAGGTACCCCGTCTGCTCGTAAGGATGAGAGTGCCGGGGCACGAGAGCACCTTTGTTGAGCCTGAATTCCGTCATCAGTGTCCGGTCTCCGAAGACCAGGGTTTTCTGATCAATGCCCTTTACCCTTGAATGATATCCGTCTTTATTTTGGCGATGATACATACTGTCTATTTAACCCTTGTCCAGTAATGGCTGTCACAGATAAACATTACGCATGCCGTCACTTGCAGCTTGTCCGGCGAAATCAGTGTCATGTTACATTTGTATTCTTTTCCTTCGTCAACGTCATAGATCTTTCCCCCAACGTATCTTCCTGCTTCTTTTTTCAGATTGATCAGCATCAGCATACCCATCAGCGGTTTGTCCTGCCTCTCTTTCTTGCATTTTTTGCATACCGCATTGGCAGGAAGGATGGAGAGCTTGACAATCTTGCCGTAATAAATTCCGTCTTTTTCAGAAATTTCAACCTGGAACCTTTCTTTTCCCTTATCCTGGCCCTTCACAACGGGCATAGACCATATACCGGTAATGGAGGGTTCCGCCGCCTTCGAAAAACCGGAAAAAACCAACAACATCACTGCAGCCATTACGAAAACAAAAACTTTTTTCATTATTTCCTCCTGAATCAGTCCCTAGGTCCCGTGATTCCTTTTTGCCGAAGTATATGAGCAACAATAGATGAACGCAAGGGTAAAAAGGGTTGCTATCAGGCTATAGGCTGTTAGCGTGTTAGACTGTTAGGTTGATTTGTTGGGCGCTGTGCGCTCTTCCTATTAGGCTAAAAGCCTAATAGCCTATAGTCTAAATGGCTATATCCCTGAACCTGATCGGATCGGTCGCATAAAGGACAGCCCGTTCGACCCCCTCTTCTCGGAAACGATGTACTTTAAGATAATCGGGATTGTTGGCCATGGAAAGAAATGCTTTGCGGGATGGATAATGCACCAGCATGAGCAGATCCCATTTTTCATTGCCGTTGAGCAGTTCATCAGGTTTTCCAAGATACAGAACTTTTCCTCCGACGCCTGCAACAAATTCCCCGGCCTCTTTCATGTAGCGGGTGTAAGAAGCCTGCCCCTGTGCACCTTTGAACTTGAGCAGATTCAACATGACAAAAGGCTTTTCATCGGGATTCTTTGCCAGCCTGCTGAATTCATCCATATTCATTTTAATGCCGCTCATAGGATTCAGCCTCCTTATGCTGTTTTTTTATAAAAATATTTATCATAACGTTTTAATTCAAAAAGTTTTTTGTTCTGCATGGAAACAATATGATAGAAACGATCCTGCGGAATGTAAATGTAAGGGACGTCCACTTCCCGCCGGTAAAGAAAATGCGACAGAATCAAACGGTTGACTGCCTGATGGCCGATAATCATAATATTGTGGGAGTGCCGGTTCAGGAAGAAAGCTTTTTTGATTCCTTCCTCAATCCTCGGCTTCATCGTCGCATAACTTTCGCCTTCCGGATAGGCATAAGCATATTTGTTGGCTTCGCGGGCGCGGAAAACATCAGGCATCTTTTTTTCAATCTCCGCATAGGTCATGCCTTCACAGATGCCGGCATTGATTTCATCAAACTCTTTGAGCGCTATGATCCGGCAATAATCCTGTTTCGATGCAATCGCTTCCGCCGTCCTTTTGGTCCTGATCTTGCTGCTGGTAAAGATGTAGGATATTTTTTTCGCGCAGAAAAACTGCGCGAGCGCTTCAGCCTGCTCCTTGCCCTTTATGGTCAAACCCGGATTTCCTCCGATGCGGTCTTCAAGATTATATTCTGTCTGCGTATGCCGGATCAAAAACAGATTTTTTACTTCGTCCGTCACCAGATAATCCCGCAGTCGGGCGAAAAGATAAATAGGATCTGTATGTTTTTCTTTGATAATCCTGTTCTGAAGCGAATCCAGGCAAACAAAATTTCTTTCCATTTTCAAGGGAGTGTAAATCAACTTATAATAATCAATTCTTTTTAAAAATTCCGCTTCCGCTTTTTTGTATTCCAGATGACTGAATTCCGGCAGCCTTGTTTTTTCCAGAATGCTTAAATTCAGAATCTCCTGGTCATCGTTAATGCACTCGATAAAAAGAAGAGGATGATCGTTGAGATAAGTCTCTATTGTTTCCCTGCGGCGGCGGCTGGCGTTGGTCGCATCCAGAATAGCCACCTGGCCTGAATTGCGAAGATAACTTCTGGCCCTTTCCATATTCATGCGGGCAAACTTATCCCGCAGAGCTATGGCAGCGAAGTTCCGGGGAGAATAAAACTCGGCACGGGACGTCTCGTCAAGCGGTCGGTAAATTCGGCGCAGATTACCGTTGTTGAATATTCTTGTCCGGATGTGGTCTTTGCGAAATGCCTCCAGCAGGCGCAAAGCCAGCGTGGACTTTCCCCTGGCGGGGAGCCCCATCAGCACAATGTATAATTTATCATCGCTCATTGATGTTTGCACCCCGGAATTTTTATTGAAATGTTCACCTCATTCAAACGAACACTCCATCGATTTTTTTGCAGCATTCCGGCGCAAAAAATATTTTGTGGACGACCGGACATGATTGGGTTCTAGCAAATAAGCTCTCTTACTTCAACATAACAATTTCCCTTGCATCCATCATGCCTTAGGTCGCCTGTTGGCCCGACAGACTCCCCTTAAAAAAGAGAAATGGATTGACAACCCACAGGCTTTTGTTTAATCTTTTTAAAGTAAGGATTGAGGAGGAAAAAATGCCTATAAAGATTGCAATAAACGGATTCGGAAGAATCGGGCGGCTGGTATTCCGCGCCGGTTACAGAAGCAAAGATGTGGAATTCGTGGCAGTCAATGATCTAGCCGATGCAAAAACAATCGCTCACCTTCTCAAATATGATTCTACCCATGGAACACTTGATGCTGAAGTGAAAGTCACTCCCAATGCAATCACCGTTGACGGCCGCGAAATCAAAGCCTTTTCCGTCAGAGACCCGGAAACACTGCCTTGGAGAGATTTAGGCGTGGATGTTGTGCTCGAAAGTACGGGAAGATTCACGGACAAGGACGGGGCGGAAAAGCACCTGAAAGCCGGCGCCAGAAAAGTGGTCATCTCCGCGCCCGCCAGGGGAGCGGATGTCACGGTAGTTTTCGGCGTTAATTCGCAGGACTATGACCGTTCGAAACATCACATCATCTCCATGGGATCCTGTACCACAAATTGCCTGGCTCCGATTGTGAAAATTCTGCATGAGGAATTCGGGGTTGAATACGGATTGATGACGACCATTCATTCCTTCACCAACGACCAGGTCGTGCTTGACGAAGCCCATAAGGACCTGCGGCGCACCCGTGCTTCAGCCCTTTCTATGATTCCGACAACAACCGGCGCGGCCCGCGCTATTGCGGAAGTCATTCCGGAAATGAAAGGCAGGCTTGACGGACTGGCGATACGCGTACCCACCCCCAATGTTTCCCTGGTGGATTTTGTGGCAACCCTTTCCCGCGAGACAAGCAAGCAGGAAGTCAACGAAAAACTGAAAGAACATTCTCAAAGGGCAATGAAAGGCATTTTATGCTGCTCCGAAGAAGAACTGGTATCCAAAGATTTTAACGGCAATCCCCATTCATCGATTGTGGATCTGCCCAACACTACCGTCATCGGCGGCAGAATGGTAAAAATACTTTCATGGTATGACAACGAATGGGGCTTCTCCAATCGAATGCTGGAGCTCCTGTCTTTTATCATGAAATAAAATAATACGTGAAAAGAGGTAACGCGCATGAAGTACTTGGATCAGATCGATGTAAGCGGAAAGAAGGTATTGGTACGGGTGGATTTCAATGTGCCCATGGACAAGTCAGGCAACGTCACTGACGTTACCCGCGTCAAAGCAAGTCTGGCAACGATTAATTTTATCAGGGATAAAGGCGCCCGGGTGATTGTCACATCTCACCTAGGACGGCCCAAGGGCAAAAGAGTTGAAGAGTTCTCCTTAAGACCGGTCGCCCCGGTTCTTGCCGGAATGCTGAAAACAGACGTTCCCTTTATTGACGACTGCATCGGCGAAAAAGCGGAAAAAGCCGTGACCGCGATGAAAGCAGGTGATTTGATTTTACTTGAGAACCTGCGTTTTCATCCGGGTGAAGATAAAAATGATGAAGCCTTTGCACAGGAACTTGCAAAACTGTGTGACGTATATGTTAACGATGCGTTTGCCGTGTCGCACCGTGCGGCTGCATCCAACACGGCCATTACAAAGTATGTACCGGTCTGCGCCGCGGGCTTTCTTCTGAAAAATGAAATTGAATATTTCAACAAGGCCATGGGCAATCCTACAAGGCCGCTCGTCGCCATTATCGGCGGTGCCAAAGTGTCCGACAAAATTAAAGTTCTGGAAAATGTCATCGACAAAGTGGACCGCCTGATCGTGGGAGGCGGCATGGCTTTCACTTTTCTGAAAGCCCAGGGTTTCAACGTCGGCAAGTCCCTGTGTGAAACGGACATGCTGGATCTGGCCAGAAAAATCATGGACAAAGCCAAAGCCCAAAACGTGCAGTTTCTCCTGCCGGTGGATACCGTTATCGCCCAGGAACCGTCCGCGGATGCGGAAAGAAATATTGTTGCCGTCAAGGACATTCCGGACGGCTGGATGGGTCTGGACATCGGCCCTGCAAGCATTGCGGCTTTTTCAGACGCGGTGAAAACGGCCAAAACAATTGTCTGGAACGGTCCGCTGGGCATGTTTGAGCTTGCTCCTTTTTCCTCAGGAACATTTAAACTGGTGGATGCGGTTGTGCAATCCGGTGCGATGACCATTGTGGGTGGCGGCGATACGGACACGGCCGTTCACAAGACCGGCAAGAGCGATAAAATATCTTACATATCCACAGGCGGCGGCGCGTTTCTGGAACTCCTTGAAGGCAAAACACTGCCGGCTGTTGCCGCACTCGGTTAACAGGGAGAAAGCCGATGAGAAAATGGATTGTTGCCGGCAACTGGAAGATGAATAACACCATTGACGAATCCGTCGCACTGGCCCGCACAGTAAAAGAAGGAACGGCCGGTTTAAAAAACGGAGAGGTGGTGGTTGCTCCACCGTTTACCGCTCTGCAGAGCGTCAGAGAAATCCTAACAGGATCAACTGTGGCGATTGCTGCTCAAAACATGTATTTCGAAGACAAGGGAGCGTACACCGGCGAAGTTTCTCCGCTGATGCTGAAAGATGCAGGTTGCACGTACGTCATCATCGGGCATTCGGAGCGCCGCAAGTATTTTGTCGAAAGCGAAGAAACCGTTAATTTGAAAGTGAAGAAAGCGCTGGCAACCGGTTTGAAGCCTATTGTCTGTGTCGGCGAAACGGACGGTGAAAGAAACAAAGGGATCACGGAGGCAGTTGTGAACCGTCAGGTTCGCGGCGCGCTGGACGGAATTGACAAGCTGGACGACGTCGTCATCGCCTATGAACCGGTCTGGGCAATCGGAACGGGCTTGGTCGCAACACCGCCACAGGCTGAAGATGTTCATGACTTCATTCGCCGGCTTCTTGTTGAAATATACGGCTGTGCGGCCGCTGATGTTCGTATTCTCTATGGCGGCAGTGTGACGAAAGATAATATCACTGAGTTGATCGCGATGGAAGATATCGACGGAGCGTTGGTCGGCGGGGCATCGCTGAAAGCCGATGGCTTCCTGGGCATTATTTCCAAAATGCCATAGAAAGGTCAGGGGTTATGGGTTAGGGGTCAGGAGTGAGTAGTGAAGGGTTAGGGGATGAAAAATCTTTTTTTCTGACTCTTCTCCCCTCACTCCTCACCTATTACCTCTTCCCCATTATCCATCACCCCTAACCTATGACCCCTAACCCTTTACCCATTTTATTTTATGACCCGAATTTTAGTTGTTTATCATTCCCAGACCGGGCATACCCGGCAAATGGCCGAAGCCGTCTATGAAGGCGCAAAGGTCATCGACGGCGTGGAGGTCAATTTTAAAAAAGCTGTAGATGCGACCATTGACGACCTCTTAACCTGTGACGGTCTTGCAATCGGCACGCCGGAAAACTTTGGCTATATGTCCGGCATGATCAAGGATTTTTTTGACCGGACATACGGAGACGCCCAGGACAAAGTTTTCCGCAAGCCCTATGTCGTTTTCATCAGCGCCGGCAATGACGGATCGGGGGCCCTCAGGGCTATCGAGCGCATCGCCCTGGGTTACAAATTTAAAAATGTTTTCACCCCTGTTATCGCAAAAGGGAAAATCACCGAGGAAATCCTGGAAAAATGCCGTGAACTCGGCGGAACGCTAGCCGGCGGATGCGCCATGGAAATTTACTGAAGACAAGACCGTTCTGTCCGTTGATTGCAATCCAAATAATCATTGAAAAGAGGTTCAGGTTTATGGGGAAGAAATTACCGCCAAAAAAAATTAAATCAAAATTCAGAGAATTTGTTGAAGCCGTCCTGATGGCCGTTTTGATTGCCGGTTTCATTATATCTTTTATCGTCCAGGCCTTTAAAATCCCATCCGGTTCAATGATTCCAACCCTGCTGATCGGCGATCATCTTTTCGTTAATAAATTTATTTATGGCGTTAAAATTCCTTTGATCAGAAAAACGATCATCCCTGTGACCGACCCCAAAAGAGGCGACGTTGTTGTTTTTATTTACCCGGAAGACCGATCCAAAGATTTTATCAAACGGGTGATCGGCATTGGCGGCGACAAGATAGAAATGAAAAACAAGAAGCTGTTTATCAACGACCAGCCTTTCGAAGATCCATTCGGCGTGTATGACGATGCTACGGTTTATCCGGCCGAGGTCCAGCCACGGGACAACTTTGGGCCGTTAACCGTTCCGCAAAATTCTCTTTTTGTGATGGGCGACAATCGCGATCACAGTCTGGACAGCCGTTTCTGGGGTTTTGTCAATTTGAAGGACGTTCAGGGCAAGGCCTTCATTCTTTACTGGTCATGGGATTCAGAAGAAAAGCGTGTCCGCTGGGACCGTCTGGCCAAACTGATCAAATAGTAAGGCTTTGAAAAAATACAAAGGCCGGCTCAATATTTATTGCAGCCGGCCTTCTTTTTCCTAACAGCCTAACAGTCTACAGCCTGCCAGCCTGTTTCACTTCTTTCCGTAGCCGATCATTTTCGCCGACTCCGCAATGGCCGGCAGGACCGCAGGATCATCGATCGTGGAAGGGACAACATATTCCTTGCCGTCTACGATTTTACGCATCGTGGAGCGCAGAATTTTCCCGGATCTCGTTTTGGGCAATGCCTTTACCACAGCAGCTTCCTTAAAGCAGGCCAGTGCACCAAGTTCCTGCCTTACCATTTGCACCAGTTCCGCAACAATCTCCTCGGGTTTCCGGTCCACACCGGCTTTTAAAACAACAAAGCCCACCGGGACCTGACCTTTGAGCTGATCGTCTGCGCCCAGCACGGCACATTCAGCGACATCCTTGTGCCTGGACACAATTTCTTCCATCGCCCCTGTGGAAAGCCGGTGGCCCGCAACATTGATTACGTCGTCTATGCGTCCCATGATGTAAAGATAACCGTCCAGATCGAAACGGCCGCCATCGCCGGTCACATAATATCCGGGTCTTTCGGTGACGTATTCCAGGTATCGCTTGTCATCTTTCCAGAGGGTGGGGAGACAGCCGGGAGGAAGAGGCAGCTTGATCACCACTGCGCCTTCTTCACCGTCGGGAAGGGTTTTGCCGTCCATATCCTGGATCTGAACATTATAGCCGGGCACGGGTTTCGTGGGTGATCCCGCTTTGATCGGGAATTGTTCAATTCCCATGCAGTTTGCTGCAATCGGCCAGCCTGTTTCAGTCTGCCACCAGTGATCAACGACAGGAATATTCAGCATGCCGCTGGCCCAGTGATACGTGTCGGGATCGAGCCGCTCGCCGGCGAGGAAAAGATATCGCAGGCATGAAATGTCATATTTCTTCAGGTAATCTCCATTGGGGTCTTCTTTTTTAATGGCACGGAAAGCTGTCGGCGCGGTAAACAGAACGGATACGCCATGCTGGGAAATGACACGCCAGAACGCACCGGGATCGGGTGTCCCGACAGGCTTGCCCTCATACATAACTGTCGTACAGTCATACAGCAGCGGCGCATAAACAATATAGGAATGTCCTACCACCCAGCCGACATCGGAGGCCGCCCAGAAAACTTCCCCGGGTTTGATGTCGTAGATGTGCTTCATGGACCACTTCAAAGCGACGGCATGGCCGCCATTGTCCCGCATGACACCTTTGGGCTTGCCGGTTGTTCCCGATGTATAAAGAATGTAGAGGGGGTCGGTTGCGGCAACAGGCACACAGGGAACGGCCTTCGCTGTTTTCATCAGTTCCTCCCAGTCCAGGTCACGGCCGGTAATCAAATCGGCCTTCACCTGCGGACGCTGATAGATAACAGTCTTTTGAGGTTTATGGGCGGCAATGTTGATGGCTTCGTCCATAAGCGGTTTGTATGCCAGCGTTTTTTTCCCTTCGATGCCGCAGGAGGCGGATATGATGATTTTCGGCTTGGCATCGTCAATGCGGATAGCCAGCTCATTGGGGGCAAAACCGCCGAAAACAACAGAATGCACGGCACCGATACGGGCGCAGGCCAGCATCGCCACCATGGCCTGCGGGATCATCGGCATATAAATGATCACCGTATCGCCTTTTGTGACGCCTAATCCGGAAAGCACACCCGCAAATCTGGAAACCGTGTCGAGAAGCTCTCCGTAGCTAATTTTATTAACTGTATTTGTAACAGGGCTGTCATAAATGATCGCAACCTGATCCTTTCTGCCTGATTCCACATGATAGTCAAGCGCATTGTAGCAAGTGTTGAGCTCGCCGCCTGTAAACCAGCTATAAAAGGGCTTTTTGCTGTCATCAAGAACCTTGTCCCATTTTTTCGTCCACTGGACAGCGTCCGCTGCCCTGCCCCAGAAAACATCAGGCTGGTTGATCGACTGCTCATACACATCCCTGTATTTCAACGAATCAGACATACCTCCTCCTTGCTTCAAACTGTAATTTGTTTTTTAGTTTTTTTAGGACTAACAAAACCCTTTGACGCTGTCAAGAATATAACCTTCAGGATTTTCAGATGAATTAAAAAAAACATCGCCGGAAACAGCACAGTTGTCATGTCCTTTTGCATAGGATATATAGTCAACCATGATGAAGTACGCAGCAAAAATCAAAAATCCTCTCCGCCGCAAACTCCTTGCCTGGTACAGGCACCACCAACGCTCCCTTCCCTGGCGGAACACAAATGACCCTTACTGTATCTGGATCTCGGAAATCATGCTTCAACAAACGAGGGTCGATACAGTGATTCCCTATTATGAGAGGTTCATAAAATCCTTCCCTGATGTCCGGACACTTGCGAACGCACCCGTACAGGACGTACTCAAAATCTGGGAAAATTTGGGATATTATTCAAGGGCCAGAAATATTCATGCCGCAAGCCGCATTATCACCGATCGCTGCGGAGGGCGGATACCCGATAAATCTGAAGAAATCAAAACACTCCCCGGCATTGGCGATTACACGGCGGGGGCGATCCTGAGCATCGCTTACGGATTGGCCGTTCCCGCGGTTGACGGCAATGTCCGACGGATCCTGTGCCGATTGTTTGCCATTCGCAAATCCGTGGATGATCCCCGGGGACAAAAGAAACTGCGTGATCTGGCGGCGGCACTGGTTCCCTCCAGACATGCCGGCGACTTCAACCAGGCCCTGATGGATCTGGGGGCAACCATTTGCAGAGTGAAAAAACCTGATTGCCTGATCTGCCCGGTTGGTTCAATTTGCCGGGTGCGTCTTTCCGGCCTTCAGGAGTCTATTCCGGTAACGAGGAAAAATCCGGCCATTCCCCGTAAACAGGGAGCCGCCGCCGTGATTTTCGATGCCAGTCACAGGCTGCTGATTGTGCAGCGTCCTTCATCCGGGCTTCTTGCCTCCCTGTGGAAGCTGCCCGGCGGATTTGTTCATGACGGTAAAAGCATAAAGAAATGTTTGCGGGACTGCGTAAGGGAAGAGCTGAATATTTCGATTGCCGCAGGCAGTTGCCTGGCTTCGGCAGATCATACCTATACCCATTTTCGCCTGACCCTTCAGGCATTCGATTGCCGTTTGATGAAAGGCAATCCCGAGGCACGCACCTGCCAGAATTGGCGCTGGGCAACGACTTCGCAATTAGAAAAACTGCCGATGTCAAAAATTGACAGAAAGATCCTGGCTGAAGTTGCCAGTTCCTCTCCTTTGTCATAAGATCGCAAGGAAATTCCTATTTAACAGCCTGTTGCCCAAACGACATCCCTTTGTAGCGATCATCATACCGTCTCATAATACGCATCTGTTATTCCGTCCAGCAATTGAAGAGCCCTTACCCGGATCACAATAATTTCCGAGGCCGGATCGGCAAAGAATTCTTTTAAATCAGGATGCCTTTTTAGCAGCGCTTCCTGAATGACCGTTTTTCTTTGTTCGTCGATGATTCCCTGAAAGGTACCCGTAACGGTCAGTGCTTTGGTTTGGCTTTCACCTCCCGCTTCTCTGGAGTCGATCAGAAGGCTGACGGAAGGATTAGCCGCCAGGTTGCGGTATTTTTTCGTTTCCTTGTGAGTTGCCATGTAAATTTCACGACAGTCCGCATCCGGCGCATAAGACATCAGAGAACAATGTGGCTGGCCCCCGGAAACCGTTGCCATAACACATACGCAATTTTCCTGAATAAGATTTTTAATATCGCTGCGCATATTGACGAATCCTTTTGTGACCGAGTGAATTTGTTTATGAATTGTAGCATAAAAGCATTTAAACCATGAACACTGTTTTATGCAATTTGAACGATTCTTCATAATGAACCGGATGAATCTGTTTTAGCCGTAACCTTTCCGTTCCATTTGCAGCGCACATCATTAAAAATCGAATAAAAACAAGTATATTTGCACTAATTTTCTCTGCCATTCAAAGTTCAGCCAGGTAGCTTCAAGTGACGGTGTGATTGACAATTACAATAAAATTCTTGACATACAGGGTCTCTTTTCCTATACTCCTGCCCAAAATAACCATTATTTGCAGTTGATAGTTGGAGAGTTTTAATGAGTTTTACCACAACCAGGCGCTCTTTTCTCAAAACCTCGCTTCTTGCCGGGGCAGCTCTTCTCCTCCCCGAAAAGGTTACAGCGAGCCCTTTCAGGGAAATAAAGCCTTCCGGCCGACTCAGACTTTACAACACCCATACCTATGAAACCATTCACACCCAATATCGCAACAGGCATGGTCATTACAACTTTGAATCCATCAGAAAACTGAACTGGTTTTTACGCTGCCACCACACCAATGAGCAATATCCAATTGACATCAGAACCCTTGAGTATCTTGATATGGTCAACACCAGGCTCGGGGGCGACAATGAAATTCATGTCATTTCAGGCTACCGTTCACCGGAATACAACAATTACCTTCTGAGCACCGGACACAGGGTTGGAAGACAAAGCTTACACCTGGAAGGCCGCGCTATCGATATCCGCATTCCGGGCATCGACCTTTCCGATGTTCACAGCAGTGCGCTCTCACTGCAAAGGGGAGGAGTCGGCTATTATCCGAGAGCAAATTTCGTCCACATTGATTCAGGAGCATTCCGCACTTGGTAGATTCCCCCCGCACAGCACGTATTCCTGAACTTCCCGCATCACAACACCTCATCCGAATGTTCTGCTGCGCGATTCTATTCACTTTCCTTCCGTTTTACGCTCTGGCGGCAGACGAATCTTTGTCCGAAAGACGCCAGCTGTGCGATATTTCAGCACTGGAAAAAGCCATTTCCGATTATCTGCAAATCGCAGATGAGGGCGGATGGCCTCAGATTCCATCCGGTCGGGATCTGCGCGAAGGAGACCGGAATGATCGTGTCTCTTTTTTGAGAAAACGCCTTATCGTCAGTGGAGATCTTGAGCCTGCCCACAAACCGAATCAGCTTGATGCTGTCAATGGAAATCTCATTGAAACTATACCAGTATCCCAGACGCACCGTGACCCGACAGTCAACGGTCTTGATTTAAACCGGAATGGAAGCCCCCCTTTGCCCAAAAAAAAGCCGGCCACAAAAAATGATCCGGCCGAATTAGTCAATCAGGATAATGTTTTTGACGAAATGCTCAAGGAAGCCGTACAGAGGTTCCAGATACGCCACGGCCTCACTGCCAATGGTATTGTGGGGGCGGAAACCTTAAAAGAACTCAACGTGCCGGCAAGAGAACGCATCAAACAACTTTCGGCAACCATAGAACGCTGCAGTAAGCTGCCACCTCTTCAGGAAAATCGTTATATTTTAATAAACATCACAGACTTCACCCTCAATCTTTTTGAAGATGGCAAACCTGTATTAACCATGCCCGTCATTGTTGGGAAAAAAACCCAACAGACTCCTGAGTTCGATGGCCTCATCACAAACCTGATTATCAATCCGGCCTGGTCAGTCCCATACAGCATCGCATCCAAGGAATATCTTCCGAAACTAAAAAAAAATCCGGGATATTTAAGCCGGTCCCGCATGCGGGTATATCGTGCAAACCAGCGGATTGACCCCAGCACAATAAACTGGTCCAGCTACTCGGCAAATAATTTCCCTCTTTTGTTGCGCCAGGATCCGGGACCGGGGAATTCCCTTGGCCGTATAAAATTCATGTTTACCAACCCGCATGATATTTATCTGCATGATACCACGACAAAAAAACTTTTCCAGAGATTTCCGCGCGCTTTCAGTCACGGATGTATAAGGGTTAAAGACCCCATAGATCTGGCCGCCTACCTGCTGCAGGACACTCCCATGGGTTCCGAAGAAGCCATAAAGTCCGCCATCAACAAGGGAAAAACACGGAGCATTAACCTCCCTTCTCCTATTCCCATTAATATTGTATATGTGACAGCGTGGATTGATTCAGAAGGAACTGCGCAGTTCCGTCCCAACATATACAACCGTAAAATTTCCGAGGAAGAAGAGATTATAGCCGATACAACAGCTCCCTCAAAAACACCCTCTGCCGGTACCGTTCCAGAACAACCAAAAGCAATGGTAAAAACAACCGGTGCGGCAACAGCTGGATTTCCGGATACATCGGTTCCTGTTGCACAGGCTAAACCTGCGGCAAAAACACCGGTGACAACACAGCCTGCGGTTCAAGCAACTGCTCCGGTAAAAACACCCGCAACAACTACCCCTGTCGTACAGGCTAAACCTGCGGCAAAAACACCGGTGACAACACAACCTGCAGTTCAAGCAACTACTCCGGTAAAAACACCCGCAACAGCTACCCCTGTCGTACAGGCTAAACCTGCGGTAAAAACACCGGTGACAACACAGCCTGCGGTTCAGGCAACTGCTCTGGTAAAAACACCCGCAACAGCTACCCCTGTCGCACAGGCTAAACCTGCGGCAAAAACACCGGTGACAACACAACCTGCAGTTCAAGCAACTACTCCGGTAAAAACACCCGCAACAGCTACCCCTGTCGTACAGGCTAAACCTGCGGTAAAAACACCGGTGACAACACAACCTGCGGTTCAGGCAACTGCTCCGGTAAAAACATCTTCTGTGTCTCCTGCGCCCGCACAAAAGGTAAAAGTTATCGGCAATCGGGACAGTAAAAGATATCATCTTCCCGGCATGAAATACTACAATGCCGTTGAGGCCTATCACCGGGTGGAATTCGACTCCGAAGAGGATGCGATAAAAGCGGGATACCACAAGGCAAGAAGATAGAATATTTTTACAACTGCAAGAATCATTATTGACGTTTCAAATTTTATCATCAAAATCACCACAGACTATTTTTCATTTGACATCAACATGGATCCTTGTCATTATAATAAGCAGGTAAGATCAAGGTATATCAAATAACCGGCTTTTTTCTTGTCATTTGCCATCATTAATCGCAGCAGGTTACAGGCATGAAGAAAGATTCATCCAGGACCACGCGGGCACTTATCGTAGAAAATTCTGATTTCAAAAAGAAAACGCATAAAACAGGGCAATCCCTGTCTGACCAAAACATGATGAATCATAATCAGACACAGCAGGATTACGAAGCCACCTTCCGTGAAATGCTGGAAGGATTTGCTCTGCATGAGGTCATTTGTAATGACAAGGGACAGCCGGTTGATTATCGTTTTTTGTCTGTCAACCCGGCCTTCGAACGCATAACCGGTTTGAAAGCAAATGACATTCTCGGCAGAACGGTTCTGGAAGTACTGCCGGGTACGGAGCATTACTGGATAGAGACCTATGGGCGAGTGGCGCTGACGGGTGAACCGGCTGTCTTCGAGAACTATTCAAATGTGCTGAACAAATATTTTATGGTAACAAGCTTTCAGCCAGCGCCTAACCGTTTCGCCTGCGTTTTCTTCGATATTACCCAACGTAAACAATCAGAGGATGCCCTGCGTGAAAGCGAAACTAAATACAAAAGCCTTTTCGAACATTCCACGGATGCCATTTTCTTAGCATATGAAAATATATTCATTGATTGCAACCAGAAGGCCATGGAGATGCTCGGCTGCACAAAGGAACAGATTATCGGACATTCTTTTGACCGGTTCATGCCGGAATTTCAGCCGGATGGAAGCAAAACCAGAGAAAAAACCCTTAAGAAGGCAAGAGCAGCGATTAACGGTCATCCCCAATCCTACGAACTGCAGCATCGTCGTTACGATGGAACGCTTTTTGACACAGAAGTCAGCCTGAACGCCTTCAACGACCGGGGGAAATATTACATTCAGGCCATTGTTCGTGACATCACCGAAAGCAAACGAGTACAGGAAGAACTTCTTTTATTCAAAAAAGCGATTGAAGGTTCGAGCGATGCAATTGGAATGGCGGATAAGCAGGGCAATCATTTCTATCAAAACAAAGCATTTACCAATCTTTTAGGATACACAGCTGAAGAACTCCGTAAAGATGGAGTGGCGAAAAGCGTTTATGTTAATCAGGATGTTGCACGCAACGTATTTAAGACCATCATGGATGGAGGTTCGTGGAGTGGAGAAGTAGAGGACATAGCCAAGGATGGGCGCAGGTTAACTGTTATGCTCCGTGCAGATGCCATTAAGGATGAGACTGGCAAAGTAACAGGACTGTTAGCAATAAACACTGATGTCACTGAGCGGAAAAAAACAGAGGAAGCCTTGCGCGAAAGTGAGGAATTATACACACGGCTGGTCAACACGATCCCTGAAGTTGTTGTCAGAACAAGTCTGGACGGGAAGATCCTCTTTGTCAACGAAAACGCGGTTCAGACAAGCGGATACAACCGTCAGGAGTTGGAAGGTCGAAACCTCTTCGATTTCATTCCACCGGATGAACATGCGAAAACCATTCAAAACATCAAAAATATGCTAGAACAGGGCATTCATTCCCCGAACGAATACCATCTTATCACGAAAGACGGCAGAATAATCCCTTTTGAAATCACAAGTGATGTATTCCGTGGCAAAGACGGCACCCCCTGCGGATTCGTTCATGTATGCCGCAACATCAGCCAGCGCAAGCAGGCCGAGCTGGAGAAGG